>BLMD01000269.1 GCA_011959925.1 Lachnospiraceae bacterium | reverse complement strand
TCTCCAGAAATTCATAAAATAATTGTGCTTGGATCACAATAATGTTATACTGGAAAGGAAAGCATGGGAATAGATTGCGCGGTAAAGGTTATGAGGAGGACAGGTGAAAGAGCATGGCAGTTGAATTGAAGGATCTATATGCGGCGATTTCCCCGCAGTATCCTGTGAGATTACATACGGACAGCTGTTTCGGCAAGATGATCGCCTGGATGCATGTGGTAGAGGATATTGAGTTTATTGCATCACTGCACGGCGAGGAGCTTGTCTTCTATTCCGGCCTCAGTTGTACCTCGGAAGAATGGCTGAAGCGGTATATTACCGAGCTTGACAGACATCATGCAGGCGGACTGATCATGTCCTTTCGCGGAGAGGAGACATTTTCGCAGGAGATCATTGATTACTGTAACGAGATCCGTTTTCCTGTATTTTCTGCGGCATGGACGACGCCGTATATAGATATCATGCGCCTGTTTGCGGAGATACTCCTTAAGAATGAGCAGAGGGAGACGAACCTGATCGCCTCATTTAAGAATGCGATCTATTATCCGGAAAATGAAGGCTCCTATCTGAGCCATTTTGAGAGAAATGGTTTTCTCAGGGATATGGAGTATATTGTGATCATAATCAGCTGTCATACATATGATGATGAAGCGGGGAATGCACGTCTTGATAAGATTGAGAAGTCTATGCGCTTTATTCTGGAAAAGATGATCGCGTATGAAGAGCACGGGAGGCTTATCATACTTGCGGCGGGATCTGTGCTCTCAAGGATACAGGAAGAGTTCGGTCGTCTGTGCAGGAATGATTCTAACGTTTATGCAGGAATCGGTACGGTGGCGGAAGGCGTCAGGGATATCTACCGTTCCCATGAGAATGCGTACACTGCTTATCAGCTGACCAAGACTGCGATTCCTAAGAATCTTTTGTGCTATGATGAGCTGGGGATTTATAAGATCCTGGCGGATACGAAGGAGGCGTCCATCTATCCCGAATTCGTGCAGGAGACTTTGGGAGAACTGATGAAGTATGATGAGGAGAATCATACGGATTATATGGAGATCCTGGAAGCTTATTTCGAGAACGACTGCTGTGCAGTCCATACGGCGCAGGCATTGTATTGTCATAAGAATACGCTGTCATATAAGCTCGATAAGATCCGGCGGATTCTGGGGTATGATATTCTCAAGAATGAGAACCGGTGAGTCAGGGTGTTGCAGACCCATGCCTTACCACTTGGC
>BLMD01000268.1 GCA_011959925.1 Lachnospiraceae bacterium | reverse complement strand
GAATGCCGAAGCTTGGGGAGGAAATATACAGCGGGTATTGTTCCAAACAGTTGTCGGCCGGACTGGCTATGCTGATCGGAGAACATACGACATATTATCCGCAGGACACCACACAGCTCAATGTCACCGGATCCTCTTCATCCGAGGAAAGCATATTGGTAAATTCTATCTTATTTTTTTCCAGCTCCTTTTTCAGAAATTTACTCAACAGCCCCTCTCCAATATAAGTTGCCAGCTTTACAGGAATACCTAATCTGGATAACTGGATAAGAGTTGCTACCGCCCCGCCTCCCAACTGTTTGGAACAATACCCGCTGTATATTTCCTCCCCAAGCTTCGGCATTCTATCCGCATTTCCAAATATAATATCTACATTAGCGATTCCAAATCCTCCTACGCTGTTCATACTTCCCATCCTCCTGTGTACTTTGCATAGATATTCAGATATTCTCCAAGCAGCTCTTTTGCCAGAGAATATGATCCCACCAGGGGATTCACCATAAGAGCGTCTATCGCTTTCTCAGAATTTTTCTCTACTATTGCAGAAGCCGCCTCCCTCTCATAATACTTAACGGCAGATATCAGCTGTTTCGCACTTTCCGGCAGTATATACGGCCCAGGCTTAGGCACAGCCCCCTCTTTGGAGATACGGCAGGACACTTCGATCACATCATCATCCTTCAACCAATCCACAGTCCCCTGGTTAGGCACACACAGAATCATCTCTCCTTCAATCCCTGTTATCTTAGCCCTCATAAGCGCCAGCGCAACTCCTGCATACCCTCCTTCATCCCAAGTATCCAGGGAAAACTTCGGAATACAAGCATCATCTCTCGGCACAGATGTTTCGCCCTGCATATAGTTTTTCTCTCTTCCATATGTATATTTGCCGTACACCTCCAGCATTTCGTCAAAATCTTTCAAAACATCATACTGCCCCAGTTCCTTAAGCATACGATCGTTAATCTCTTTAATTCTTTCACCTCTCGTCTGTCCAATCTTTAATATATTCCCCAATGCTTTTTCCCTATAATAAAAATAGTAAAGATATTCATTGAGCAGACATCCCAGGCGCCGTGCAAGCCGCGGCTCAAAGTACCGCATATCTGTCTGCTTATATAATAATGGATTCT
>BLMD01000267.1 GCA_011959925.1 Lachnospiraceae bacterium | reverse complement strand
CACATACTTTCAGATAAAACTCTGTGAATGTTGGGTATCCAAGTTCACGGAGTTTCTTGTTGTTAAATGCAGTCTGTAATACGAAATATCCACCACAGTACCAGTTTCCGTTCCGCATATTGGCACATATCCATGCCTTTTCTTCTTCCACACCTAACCTCTTTAATTCCCTGAATTTTGTCTTAACTTTCTTCCATTGTTTCCAGTAAATAGTTCTTATCTTATGTCTTAGCCATTCATCGGTTCCCCTCAAAAGTCCTTTCATGTCTGCAAGTGAGAAATAATTCACCCATCCTCTGACAAACTGCGTCAGTTTCATGGCTCTGTATTCATTTCCCCATCCGTTATTCCTTTTTGTCAATTCTCTGATTTTATCTTTCATCTTTGCTACTGACTTTGGATGTACCCGGAACTTGCATTTCCCTTTGTAACGATAAAATGCGTATCCAAGATATTTGACTTTGCTGATATGTTCCACGCCTGTTTTCTTTCGGTTCACTTTTAGAAAAAGTTTCCCCTCAATGAACGGAATGATGTTTTTCAAGGTTCTTTCTGCACTCTTTCTGCTTTTACAGAAAATCATGCAGTCGTCCGCATACCTCACAAATCTGTGCCCTCTGCGTGTCAGTTCCCTGTCCAGTTCATTCAGCATGACATTACTAAGCAGTGGACTTAGCGGTCCGCCTTGCGGCGTCCCTGTTTCCGTCTTTTCAAACACTCCTCTGCTGATAACACCTGCATTGAGGTATTTGTGTATCAGCGATATTACCCGCCCGTCTTTGATGGTTCTTGATAACACTTCCATCAGCTTGCTCTGGCACACCGTGTCAAAGAATTTCTCTAAATCCATATCCACGACATACACATACCCATCATTGACGTTCTGCTGACATTGTTTCAGTGCGTCATGCGCACCTCTCTTTGGTCGAAAGCCAAAACTGTTTTCTGAAAACTGTTCCTCATATATCGGGGAAAGCACCTGTGTAATTGCCTGCTGGAATACCCTGTCAACCACTGTCGGCACTCCCAGTTTTCGGAATTCGCCTTTTGTTTCTTTGGGTATCTCTACCCTGCGGACTGGATTGGGTCTGTATTTCCCATCCTTTAACTGCTGGATTAGCTGCACTTGGTTGTCTCTGAGGAACGGCAGAAGTTCATCTACGCTCATCCCGTCAACACCGCCTGCTCCTTTGTTTGATTTTACTTTCTTGTACGCATGATTAAGATTAGTCGGTTCTAAAATCTTCTCCAACAGCCCGTCCGTCTGAACGTCTGTGATGATGCGGTTGTTTTCAGTAATCCTCTGACAGGCGGACACTTCTGCATACTCTTTCAATTCCGTTGATACCATTTGCAGATAGTCCTCAATATGAAGTTGTCTGTCCTTAAATCTGTCATTAGTCACATTCATTTACTCACATCTCCTAAAGTTCAGTCCTTCCCATTATGTTTGCAACCACAATGGTACTATGACCTCTGCTGACTTCTCGTCATTCGTTGTTACTACGGATTTCTTATGCATTTGTTGATGTAATTCCATCCGCTGACGAGACCTCCCCAGGTAAGAACGCAATCTTTCACTCCATCCATCCGCCACATTTACCACAGTTAGTTCCGGGTAGTTATTGGACTTCGACTTGTTACGCAGCCTTATCCCTGACTGTAGCCTGATGTGATTTCTGTTCGTCAGACCAGAGCTTTGCCTCCAGCTTTCTTCAGATTCCACCTCACGATGGACACCCTTGCTCTTGGCTATACACTTCCCACTACCAGGGTGTGTTACGGACTTTCACCGATTAGATTGCGCCCATACTGGGCGCAC
>BLMD01000266.1 GCA_011959925.1 Lachnospiraceae bacterium | reverse complement strand
TACAGAATTTTTAGTAATCTTTTCTTTGGACTTTGCATTCCTTTCATGCTATAATCCCGAGTTTGACACTTGTGAAATCAAAAAGTGGCTACAAACCCAGTAGTTATGCTGGCTGTAGCCACTTTCTCTGTGGAACCGATTTGTGCTATTTTTTCCCTTCTTCTGTTTTGGTACTTTTTATTATGCTCCGCATGGCTGATTTTGAAATAAATTCATAATCCGTATGAAAGCCAAATGCCTTGTGTAAATCATCCGTCAGAACTGTTCTCTTGTAAGAAGGGATATAGCCGCTTTCCTTTGACAAAAGTGTTACCTGCATGGAACGAAGTGTACTTAGAATCTCATTACAGGTATAATTATTTCCGACCTTTTTCTCAAGCAGGCGATATACAAGCAGGCTGATGTAACAGGTGAGGAAATGTGCTTTGATGCGGTCTTCCCGCCTGACATAGACAGGACGTGCCCCAAAATCTGTTTTCATAATGCGGAAGTTTTCTTCTATTTCCCAACGCTGCCGGTTGATTTTTAAAATCCCGCCTATATCACCTTCGAGGTTTGTAATGACAGCATAAAAGCCGTCGTATTTTTCCTCATCCCTGATTTTGTCTGAATCAAGTTCACAGACTTTCTTTTCTGCAATCTCTCCATCATTTGTCACATTTGTGGTTTTTATAAAACGGGCAGGATCGTTTTGATTTTTGCTTTTGCGTTTTCTTCCGGGCTGTTCGATCATCTTCATGGCGCGTGATATCTGCTGCTCACGGATCCGTTTCTGGTATGCCTTGTATTTGGGGGAGTAGGTAACTATAACTGTTTCATCCATGTTTCCATTTACAACAGGAATCTCCTTGTAATAAATGGTTTCGTAAACTTCCGGGGCAGATTCATCCAGTGTGGAGATGTCGATCCATTTATCAAAGCCGGGTTTTTTAAACTGTGTAGGTTTCAGGGCAATTTCCCGGTCTTCCTTCCGCATCTTTTTTAAAGACTGGGTGATAACGTAGGAACGGTTTGCAAGGCTGTTAAATCTGCGGTTTGCTCTGCTTCCAAGCCCCGCATCAGAGCAGAAGATAAATTCACTGCAGCCAAAATCTTTTATTACCTTTGATTCAAGAGGTTTTAAGGTTGTCTGTTCATTCTGGTTTCCGGGGAAGATGTCAAAAGCCAGAGGAATTCCATCAGCATCCATAAACAATCCCATTGTAACGATGGGATTAGGTCGGTGTTCCTTACTCTTTCCATAGCGCCTGAGTTCATCTTCCTGTTCAATCTCGAAGTAGTAGTTTGTGCAGTCGTAGTAGAGCACTTTTTTGTTTCTGGGATGAACAAAGTTTGAGTTTTTGTAGAGTTCCTCCTGAATAAGATCAGATTCCTCAGCCATAACCGAGAGTGCACGGTATACATTTGGCAGTTCATACTTTGGCGGTTCAAGCAGTGTTTTACAGTAAGAGAAACTGCTGAGCCTGCTGGAAGGGGAAAGGATCCTTGCATAGATCAGGTCAGTTAAGATGGCTCCCAGGTCATAAGTGTATTTGTGGCGTTTAGAGATTTTTCGACAGATGGCATCGATTTTTAATTCCGTGCACAGTTTTTGGAGGAACAAATATCCGATCTGAAAACAGCGTTCTTCATTCTTAGGTATGTAAGCTTTTCTAGAAAGAGAAACCGACACATCGCAGGTTTTGGCATTGTATTCGGCTGTGTCTTTTTCGGCTTCAGATTTTGCCCAGACCATCATGGCATCAAAGTCACCATCAAACTGTCGGAGTAGCTCATTGAGTTTTCCGAGTTTTCGGAAGATCCGGGAAGAAGTCTTACCGTTTTCTTTCCGGTAGGACTGGTTGATATAAACGTCTTTGTTATTCTCTACACCAGTAATGGAAACATACATAAAAATCACCTCATAAGTATTATAACACAACTAGCGCAAACTAGCACACATTATTTTTACAAATTTGACAAAAAAATAAGCCCAAAGCAGGCTTA
>BLMD01000265.1 GCA_011959925.1 Lachnospiraceae bacterium | reverse complement strand
GAAACATACAATGAGAACGCCGCGCTTGAGAGGGTGCTTATAGTAACGGTATTCCCCGAAAAAGCCTGTGGGTTTGTCTTTTGAAAAGACTTCTGTTACATAGTCGGCCGCCGTTTCCTGAGATACGGAGGAAATAAAATCTGTCTGAATTAGCAGAGGTTTTCCTTCCGTATCCAGATATGCGGAAAAATACCGCATCATATAGCGCGTTTCTTTTGACGGCGCATTCCTAACATCCATCGGAGGAAATTTCGGCTTACTCTCCGGCGGAGGATTAAATTCCGGAAATTCTGCAATCTGCCCGAGCATAGAATCCAGTCGGTTCACCGTCACGGAATAATTCCAGAAATTAATTCCGACGATTAAAAGAACCATAACGGCAGTAAACGCAGACATCGCCGCTGCAATCAAACGCCATTTCATTTTTTTCAGCATATGCCTTCCTCCAAAGCATAACCTGCGCCGCGTATCGTTTTGATCTGGATATCGGCGTTTAGCTTTTTTAATTTTTTCCGCAAAAACCCGATATTAGTCCAGACCACGTCGATTTCCGTATCCGAGTCCAGCCCCCATACCCTGTCCATCAAATGATCCGTGGAAAATACATGATGCGGATTTCGCATAAACAGCTCCATGATCTGAAATTCTTTGTTGTTCAGACGAACAGAGCCTGCCGCAGACTGCAGTATATAGGTGTTTCCGTTCAGGCTGGTATTGCCGAAAGATAACACCGACGGCGCATACGAATCGCTGCGCCGGATCAATGCACGCACGCGCGCCAAAAACTCGCTTGCGGCAAACGGCTTTGCCAGATAATCGTCGGCGCCCGCATCCAGCCCTGCCACCCGGTCGTCCAGCTCGGTACGCGCCGTTAAAAACAGCGCTGGCGTATAAATTCCCTCCGACCGGATTGTTTTTAATACCTCCAGCCCGTCGACAAGCGGCATCATAATGTCTAAGATTAACGCGTCATAACGGATCTGGCGGATATATTCCAGGGCGTCCGAACCGTTGGAAACAATATCCGCCGAATATTTGTGTTTTTCAAGGATGACTTTCAGGGCTTTTGCAATTTCATGTTCGTCTTCGGCAATTAAAATACGCATCGGGTCCCTCACATGACTGACTTCTTACAGTTATCGGCTTATCTTTACGGATTTCACTTTTGACCATGGGGAACAAAGATCTACTTTTTTCCCACCGTCTTTCACTGTCTTATAGGTACAGATTCGGACAAAATACTTCTTCCCGGCTTTTAACCTGCCGATTTTTTTGGAAACCGTTTTACTTTTTTTCACCTTGACGGTTTTTGTCGTTTTTGCGGTAAATTTTTTGCCGGTGGAATATTGGATCAGATACCCTGAGGTCTGTTTCTTCTGTTTTTTCCATTTTACGGTAACCTCCCGGCCCGTTGCCGCAATCTTTTGAATCGCAGTCGGTTTTGGCAGGATTTTGAAAGAACGCGTCAGGATTCCCTCATATAAATCGCGGAACGTAACCTGTACTTCTGCCAGTCCCACCTCTTTGTGATTCCGAAACAGCACGGTATAATACTTCGGTTCTACAAACCTGCCCCTGCTGTCCTTTACCGTAACGGCAGGATATTGATTTGTGCCGTTGTATACACAGTGTTCGGAAGAAAGTACAATAGACTTCGGCGCATAGACTTCATGTTCGTGCAAAACTTTACCGCATTGGCTGCATTCTGTTTTACTGTATCCGTTCTTCTGCAAAGATGCTTTGACCGCCTGCGTTTTGTAATCATGCGCTTTCTGCGGGACAGATTTTTGAATCTGTATTACGGCAAGGCATACGCTGCAATGGCTGCCCTTCGTCTTGCCGGGCTTTGTACAGGTTGCCTCTTCGGCGGGATCTTCGACTTCGGTATGCGGCGTTTTTGGGATTTCTTCGGTATGGCTTTCGTTGCAATTTCGGCAGGTCAGCGTTTTTTCGCCCGGATTGCTGCAGGTCGCTTCTTTTATAACCTGTTCCGTATATTCATGCGAAAGCTTTGGAATCACATTCTGTGCCTGAAGTATGGTATGACATACGCTGCAATGGCTGCCCGCCGTTTTTCCTTCTTTTTCACAAGTAGGGTCTTCGGCAGGATCTTCCGTTTCGGTATGGCTGCCCGTTTTGGGAATGGTTGTCTGCGCTTTGATCACGGTACTGCAGACCCCGCAGTGGATTCCTTCCGTTTTGCCGTCTGTTCCGCAGGTCGGCGCTTGGGCAGGGTCCGTCACTTCCGTATGTGCGGTTTTTGGAATCTCTTTCTGCGGTTTCATTACAGTATCGCAGACGCTGCATCGCTTCCCTGACGTTTTTCCCATCTGGCTGCATGTCGGTGGTTCCATGGGGATGTCAACCGGCAGATGCGCCGTTTTTGCGATGACTGCCGTATAAGATTCACCGCATCCGGCAAATGTACAGGAAACCGTTTTCTTTCCCTCTTTTATACAGGTTGGCGCCTCTGTAATGGTTTCCTCATATGTGTGCGTATGGACAGAAGGCGGATTCTCCGTATCCGACGAATCAAAGAAAATCACACGGCATTCCGCTTTTACCGTATTTTTCAGCGCTTTTACATCTGCCACAGTATTTAAATGATCCGAAAACGGCTGCGAACAAAACAAAAATGTATAGTCTCCGGTATTCGCTTCTGCAAACGACGTAAAATAATATTTTCCCGGATGCTCATCCGACGAAATGAACTGAATAAAATTGCTCCAGTCTTCCAGATCCAGTACAGACGGATCTTCACTTTTCCAATAGTCCGTTTTGATACCGATCACATAACTGAAATCATAAAACATATTTTCTTCTATGATTTCATTGGAAATCACGGTTCCGTTTTCGTCTCTCCAGATCACTTCACAGAAAGCGTTCTCGTTTGGAATCGTTCCGTCATCTTGTTCTAAAATCGTATTGACATCCACGGCAGAAGGTGAGGAAGTAATTTCAATGCTTCCGATTTCAACCGATTCGCCGGCATTCTGATGATATACAGTCCATCCGCCGTCTATATACTCAAGCATAAAATTGGTATGTTCCATATCGATATCGGATAAGATAAAGTTCGCTTCCTCCGGATGTTTCTGCTCTGCCCAGATATAGGTCCATTCGTTAAAAAAAATGCTCGCTACATTTTTATTTGCTGCTTTTAAGATCGTCTTTCCCGTCACTTCTCCGGTAATATTCAAATTTCCGTCGCTCTTTAAAACCAGAATTCCCGGTTCTATGCCCTGATTCAAACTGTCCGAACCGTTGAAATTTCCGAGTATAAAAGAATCCGAAACATTATTAAAGTCCAGGCAGGCGCCGTTTTTCAGGGAAACATTGTAAAATACTTCGGTATCCGGAACAAACCAGGCGTTCTCGTCAAGGATAAGCGAACCGACATTTTCAGCAACGGCATGTTCTACGGTGCTTTGCCGAATCTGTAATGTCGTATTGCTGTTGCCGTACAATTTCATTTCGCTGAAAATGCCGCTTCCCGAAACAGATACTTCTGCAGAACTGTTCCTGTCTGCAAAAATCTTTTCTCTGACAAGAACGGCAGAATCCAAATGCAGCTCTGCGGTTCCCGTGTAAGGCACATTACCGTCGCTTCCTGCCTCATGACTCATATAGATATTTTGGAACATACTTCTTTTTTCCTGTTCCCGTTCGGTATTTTTCACTGTCAGAGATGCGTTGTTTCCGACGCTGGTATTCGGAAATCCGCCGGCACATACCGTCGGAAGCAATTCTTTTTCCGTACCGCCCAGATCTCCGAATTCTCCGTCGCCGCCATCTAAATACGTTCCGACGCGGTCAAGCGTGAGACTGTGTCCTGCCAAAAAAATTTCCCGGTGTACCACGCTCCCTAGCGCATTGCTGGATTCAAACTGCATCTTCATGTTCTGAAATAAGACGCCGTCTCCCTCTAATTGAAGCGGTGCGCGCGTACATAAGATACTTTCCGCAGTCTCTCCGCGGATAATCGTCTCCTGCGGAATCATGATCGGAAGCATCCTTCCGTTTGTGTCCGCCCGGTCGCCGACCGTAACCACTCCGCTAATGATTACGGGACTTTTCCTTTCTGCCAGCGCCGCCATAAACTCTTTGTTGTTCGTAACGACAACGCCCGTTTCTGATGCTCGTTCATTTTCTGCAAACACAGGTTCCCATGCCGCAATCGGAAGTAAAGATACGATCAAAAAGCAGCATAGATAAACTTTCATTTTTTGTAATAATTTCATATTTTTTTCCTTTTCCGATTTTTTTAATCTGTTTTATCAGAGCCTTTCATCTGTACGTCGATCTTCTGATAGGGAATCTCAATGCCGTTTGCATCCAACGCCAGTTTGATATTTTCCGTCAGACGCCACTTTGCTTCCCAATATGTTTCTGTCTTAACCCAGATACGCAGTCCGATCTTTACTTCGCTTGCTCCCAGTTCCGAAACGAACACCAGTGTTTCTTCCCCCGGCAGTCGGCTGGATTCCGCTTCTGCCTGGTGTCGGATGATTTCTTTTGCCAGTTTTAAATCCGCTTCATATGCGATTCCGATTTCCAGATGAATCCTTCGGATATCGGAGTACGTAATATTGGTTAGACTGCTGTTTGCCAGCATACCGTTCGGAATGACGATAGTATTGTGCTCCGCCGTCATAAGACGAGTATAAAAAACAGAGATTTCTTCCACCGTTCCCTCATTGCCATGGGTATCTTCCCGGATATAATCGCCCACCTTAAACGGTTTTAACATCAGGATTAAAACTCCTCCGGCAAAATTGGAAAGACTTCCCTGCAGCGCAAGTCCAAGGGTGAGCCCGGCAGAGCCGACGACTGCCACAACGGAAGCTGCCGTAACGCCAAAGAGCGTCAGTATGATCACTATTAAAATAAAATAGAGTATGCATTTCAGCAGGGCGTCCAAAAACTGCCGAACGCCGAGATCCTCTTCCGACCGCTCAAGCCAGCGGCGCAGAAATCTTCTGGCAAGTCTGATCAGACGGCTGCCGATCACATAGACAACGGCTGCAAGAATCACCTGCAATGCAAAACCCAAAAACCCCGGGATTAAACTTTCCAGCCATTCCCGTATCATATCCGAATCTGCATTTTTTAATGTTTCTGCAGCTTCTTCTAAATTTTCCAGAGTTCGTGTTTCAGTCGTAATATCAAGAGTATTCATAGAAATCCTCTCTTGCTTGTTCTATTCAATCGCATGGATGAACAGTCCGCTCCGCAGTTTCGGTTCAAACCATGTGGATTTCGGCGGCATCAATTTTCCTGCATCCGCCACTGCAAAAAGTTCCTGAATGGATGTCGGATACATTGCAAACGCAGCCGCGCAGTCTTCGCTTACTCTTCGCTCAAGCTCTTTTAATCCGCGGATACCGCCGACAAAATCAATCCGTTCATCCGTCTTTGGATCTAAGATCCCAAGCACAGGTTCTAAAAACAGCTTCTGCAGAAGCGAAACATCCAGTCCGTCCACCGGGTCGTCGCTTCGATCCTCATCTTTTACCGTAAGCATATACCATGTTCCGTCCAGATACATGGATATCGTTCCTTTTTTTTCCGGTTTTTTTGCATGGCTCAGCTCTGTGACATCAAAAATTTCTTTGGCTTTTTCCAGAAACTGCTCTGCTGTGCTGCCGCCGAGATCTTTTACTACCCGGTTATAGTCCATAATCATAAGCTCTTCGTCCGGGAAGAGAACGGACAGAAAATAATTGAACTCTTCCTCTCCCGTATAGCCAGGGTTCTGCTCTCTGCGCATCAGACCGACTTTTACTGCGGAAGCCGCCCTGTGATGACCGTCCGCTATGTAAATCTCCCCAATCTGCGCAAATGCAAGCCGGATCTTTTCCACATCCTCAGGGTCTGAAATACAAAACACCCTGTGGCGGATATCGTCGTCTGAGATAAAATCATACAACGGCTGTGTCTGTTTGGTTTTTCGGACTACTTCCCGAATGGTATCGTCTGCCCGGTAAGCCAGAAAGATGGGCCCCGTCTGTGCGCTGCAGGCATCGACATGGCAGATTCTGTCTTTTTCCTTTTCTGCTCTCGTATTTTCATGTTTTTTAATCACTTCATCGGTATAATCGTCAATGGAAGCACAGGCTGCGATTCCCGTCTGTACTCTGCCATCCATCGTCAGCTCATAGATATAATAGCAAGGCGTTTCTTCCTGAATAAAATCCCCGCATGACTTCATCTCCCACAACAGGTCATGCGCCTTTTGATATACTTTTGGGTCGTAAGTATCTACGGAATCGTCAAACTGCGTCTCTGCACGGTCAATTTTTAAAAAAGAATCCGGATTATCTGCCACTACTTCTTTTGCTTCTCTTCTGTTATAAACGTCATAAGGTAAAGCAGCAATGTCTGCCGCTTTACCTTCTGCCGGACGGATACACAGAAATGGTTTGATCTTTGCCATTTTGTTTCCCCTCTTACATCTTATTTTACAACGCGTACTTTTAATACCCCTTCAATTTCCCGAAGCTGATCTACGACTTCTTTTGTCACAGGCGTATCAATATCCAACAATGTGTAGGCAAAATTGCCTTTAGATTTATTTGTCATATCTTCAATGTTGATGTCTGCATTTCCAAGAACGGTGGAATACTTGCCGATCATGCCTTTTTTATTTTTGTGCAGAATCGCCACGCGCCCTGCTTTGTCACAGCCGCCCATATTGCAGTCCGGGAAATTGACGGAATGTACGATATTTCCGTTTTCCAGATAATCCCGGATTTCTCTGACTGCCATCATTGCGCAGTTATCTTCCGATTCTTCCGTAGAAGCCCCCAGATGCGGCGTTAAGATCACACCGTCTTTTCCGGCGGTCGTGGGATTTGCAAAATCCGTTACGTATTTTTTGATTTTTTTATCCGCAATCGCTTCTAACACGGCGGATTCATCTACCAGAAGATCTCTCGCAAAATTTAAGATTACGACGTTGTCTTTCATTTTCGCGATAGCGTCTGCATTGATCATACCTTTGGTTGCATCCAAAAGCGGAACATGGATCGTAATGAAATCGCATTCTCTGTAAATGTCTTCCACATTGCTGATGTGTTTTACGCTGCGTGAAAGATTCCATGCTGCGTTTACGGAAATATAAGGATCGTAGCCAAATACTTCCATACCAAGATGCGTGGCTGCGTTTGCCACCAGCACGCCGATCGCGCCAAGACCGATCACGCCAAGTTTCTTGCCCGAAATTTCGCAGCCTGCAAAGTTCTTTTTCTGTTTTTCGGACAGCTTTGCAATATCCGGATTGTCTTTATTTTCTTTTACCCATTCAATTCCGCCCGTGATATCGCGGGATGCTAAAAGCATACCAGCGATCACCAGTTCTTTTACGCCGTTTGCATTGGCGCCGGGCGTATTGAATACAACGATTCCCTGCTCCGCACATTGATCCAGCGGAATATTATTGACACCTGCGCCTGCTCTTGCAACGGCTTCCAGTCCTTCGGGAAGCTTAAGATCGTGCATTGCCGCGCTGCGGACCAAAACTGCCTGTGCTTCTTCCAGATTCTCTGTCTGCCGATAATTGTCGGAAAACAGATCCAAACCGACATTTGCAATCGGATTTAAGCATGTATACTGAAACATAATTATCTTCCTTTCTCTTCACATATCAATGGACATTTCAAAGATTTCTATGCATTCTTTTCTTCAAAGTCACGCATGAAAGCAACCAGTTTTTCTACGCCTTCTTTCGGCATGGCATTATAAATGGAAGCCCGCATTCCGCCAACGGAACGGTGTCCCTTTAAGTTCTCAAATCCCGCTGCTTTTGCCTCGGCAACGAATTTTGCATCCAGTTCCTGATCGCCGGTCACAAACGGTACATTCATCAGAGAGCGGTCTTCTTTTACGACCGTTCCTTTGAATAATTTGCTTTCATCCAGAAAATCATATAAAATCTTGGCTTTTTCTTCATTATATGCCCGGATTGCAGAAAGTCCCCCCTGTTTTTTCAGCCATTTGAAAACTTTGCCGCAGATATAGATTCCGTATGCAGGCGGCGTGTTATATAAAGAATCCGCATCTGCATGTGTTTTATATTTTAACATGGTAGGTGTCTGCGCAAGCGTATCTTCCGTAATCAGATCCTCGCGGATAATCACGATGACAACGCCTGCCGGTCCGATATTTTTCTGTACGCCGCCGTAAATGATGCCGTATTTTGTCACATCTACCGGTTCGGACAGGAAACAGGAAGATACGTCGGCTACCAAAACATGCCCTTTGGTATTCGGCAATTGTTTGAATTTTGTACCGTAAATTGTATTGTTTTCGCAGATATAGACATAATCCGCATCTTCCGGGATATCCAGATCCGAACAGTCCGGAATATAGGAAAACGTCTTATCTTCGGAAGAGGCTACCGCAACGGCATCTCCGTAAATCTGCGCTTCCTTCCATGCCTTCTTTGCCCACTGCCCGGTCACGATATAAGCAGCTTTTTTATTCTTCATCAGATTCATTGGGATCATGGCAAACTGCTGAGATGCGCCGCCCTGTAAGAATAAAACCCTGTAGTTGTCCGGTATGTTCATCAAAGAAGCGGAAGCAGATCTGCGCGAATTGATGAAC
>BLMD01000264.1 GCA_011959925.1 Lachnospiraceae bacterium | reverse complement strand
TATCAGCGTCTGGTAAGATCAAGGGAGCAATTCGTGGAGCTTTTGGAAAAAAACGTCAAGGCAGTTATGCAGATCAGCTCTCTGGATTTAACCATGCAGCACGAAACGGATAAAATACTTGCCATTTCCAACAATGTGGAACAGGCGACACAATCCTTATTCGGCTCTTCCGGCAGTTCCAACAACCAACAGGAAGAACTGACAAACACGATTGTCGGCGTATCCGAAGAAGTTGCTGAAGTTTACAAAAAAATAGAAGACTGCCAGCGCGAACTGACAGGCATCCGGGATCTCTCCAGCCAGACAATCCAGATATCCAGTGAAATGCAGACGGATATGGATAATCTTCTTGATGTAATCAACCGCATGAGCGAAGTAATCGCAGGCATCGATTCCATCTCTCTGCAGACGAATCTTCTATCGCTCAATGCATCCATCGAAGCCGCCAGAGCCGGAAGCGCCGGGAGAGGCTTCGCCGTTGTAGCCGCTGAAATCCGCGGACTGGCTGCAAAAACCCAGGAATTAAACGGCAACATGGGCACCTTTGTCGAAGAAATTAAAAGTGCATCCCAAAAGAGCGCCAGCAGCGCAAAGGAAACGGTGAACGCATTGGGTATGATGACAGAAAAAATCGGAACCATCTGGTCCTTAAACGACGAAAGCCAGAATCACGTTTCCAAAGTAAACGATTCCATGGGTTCCATTACGGCAGTCAGCGAAGAAATCAGCAGCTCCATGGCAGAAATGGAACATCAGCTGCGGGACAGCACCGATTTTATGCGTTCTGTCAGCCAGGAATTAAAAACGGCGACCGAGCCGGTTGTCGAAATCGAAAAAACGCTGGACGATTCCGTAAAACAGATGGGCGTTATGTCCGAAGACTCTTTCTTCCGTCTGAAAAATTCGGAATTTGCCAAACATATACATAATGCGATCACTGCACATAAAACCTGGCTGAAAACCCTGGAAAATATTGCAAAAAAACGTTCGATTATGCCTCTGCAGCTGGATTCGACCAAATGCGGTTTCGGTCATTTTTACTATGCCATGACGCCGAATACACCTGAAATACGCCCCATTTGGAATGCCCTCGGCGACAAGCACAAACGCTTCCATAAATATGGGGGAGAAGTCATTCAGGCGTTAAACAATGCCGACTATCCGATGGCAGAACAGCTTTGCGCAGAAGCAAAAGATTTTTCAAGAGAACTGATTTCCGATATGGAACAAATATTAAAAATTGCAGAAAGTTAACTTTCTGCAATTTTTTTATGCGTTTTCCTGTCTTCTGAATCCTTCACATCCTGTATTTACCAGGTTTTCCATTTTACATGGCTGCCGTCCGCATCCTTGCGGACGATTAACTGATCTTCTATTTCCTGCTTTAACTCGGACACATGTGAAATGATCCCGATCAACCTGCTTCCTCCCGCCATTTCCTGTAATACTCTGATCGCCTGATGTCTCGAATGTTCATCCAAAGATCCGAATCCCTCGTCAATAAACATCATATCCAGATGAATTGCCGCAGATGTCTGCTGAATCTGATCCGCCATGCCAAGCGCAAGTGAAAGCGCCGCCATAAAAGATTCTCCGCCGGATAATGTGCGAATTTCCCTTTCTTTGCCGGTAACGGCAGAATACACCATCAAATCCAATCCCCTGTTTTTTCCCTCTCCCGCTTTCTCCAGTTCATACATCCTTAGCTCAAACTGCCCGGCAGACATATCCCGAAAACGGATATTTGCCGCATACAGAATATGTTCCAGATAATGACGCTGTACATAAGTCTCAAGGTCCATACGGGACCCCGGCACGTTTCCGGAAACCAGCCGGTACAGCATGTCCAGCTTTGCATGCACTTCTACGATTTTCCCCCGCTCCTGCATGATGGGCGCAAGCGTCTGGTAGGCGTTCTCATTTATTTGATACTCTGACTGACAGCGCTTTAAAGTTTCTTCTGCTGCTTTCCACCTCTCCTGCGCCTGCTGCATTTCCTCCCTTGCCGCTTCTGCATCCGGCCGCTGCTTGTTCCCCACCGCCTCTTTTGCAGCGTCATACCTGTTTTGGGCAGATGCCTGTTTACGTTTATATGCGTCTATGGATTCCTGCAGCATCTGCGTCTCTGTTCTTTTATGCTCTGCCGTAATCTGTTTCCATTCTTCTTCATGATACGCTTTTCTGTTCCGTATTTCTTCATAATTCTGTTTGCAAAGCCGTGTTTTTTCCTGCCATTTGGGAAGTTCCTGCAGATATCTTTTCGTCAGCGCCTCAGAGTGTTCTTTTTTTCTCTTTGCCGCATCCGCTTCTTTTTCTGCGGCCAGCAATTGTTTCTCTTTCTCCTCCTTTGCCCGCTTTGCCGAATTTCTTGCAAAATCGGCTTCTTCTTGCGTAGCGTATTCTTTTGACGTCTCTAAACTCTCAAGATTTGCCTGGCTCTTTTTCCATAAAGCAAACGCCTCTTCTTCACGCTCCTTGATTTTCTCGGCTGCCGCACACAGCTCTTGTTTCTTCTCCACGGTTTTTTGCAGATCACTGCGGACTTGTTCTGATTTTTCATCCTCGCGCATCAGCCGCTTTCCCTCTGCCGAAATCTGCATGCTGAAGCGCCGTATCCGATCGGCTGCCTGCTCTAGGGACCATTCTGTTTGCATATCTTCGATATTATTTTTCATACGTGTGCAAAATTTCTGCATGGCGTCGCTAAGACCGGCTTCTTTCTCCGCAAGCAAGTCCCGTTTGGATTTTGCTTCCGCGGCTGACTTCTCCTGCAGATCCCGCAATTCATCGGCTTCTTTTTGCAGCGCATCGGCTGCCTCCCTGGAAACTCCCGCTTGGGCTGCCGTTTCCTGACATGGCGCCGGATGGCTTGTGGAGCCGCAGACCGGACATGCTTTCCCTGGCAAAAGCTCCTTTGCCAGAAAGCCTGCCTGTGCATCCAAAAGCGCCTGCCGCATCGTCTCATACTCCGCATTTTTTTCCTGATATGCTTCGCTGGTAAAACGATACTTCCTTTGTACGGCGTCCGCCGCCTTCCTCAGATTCTCGATCGCTTCTTTTTGTCTGCCGAGCGCTGCCGCTTCTTCTTTTAAGCCTTCCGCCTCGCCGCTTCTTGCCTTCCATAACGCAAGGCGCGCTTTTGTATCCGAAAGCGCATCCTTTTGCCGTCTGAGGTCTTCTTCTTTTTCTTCCAAAAGACGTATTTCATTTCTGTTATTCTCCGACTCGCATTTTACCTGCCGGTAAGCGCTCTGCATACGGTCCGCCTGCCGTTTTGCCTGTTTCAGCTTCTCAAACAGCTCTAACGCCTGCTCCGTTTTCTCTGCAATCCTGCTGAATCTCTCCAGCTCCTGCGCATACAGTAGTTTGGTTTCTGCCGCCTTCGCCGCTGCTTCTTTTGCTGCTTCCTCTAACATCGGCGCCGCCGTTTGTTCCCGGCTCAAATCTTCTTTCAACGCATTTGTCTGTTGGTTTGCCTCCTCGTATTTTTCATACTCTGCCAAAACCTCGTATGCGTCGGTAATTCCCGCAAGCAGCCGTTCCTGTTCTTTGATTCCTGCTTCTGCTTCTCTGCATTCTATCAGTTCCTGTTGGGCCGCATCCATCTGTCCGAAAAATCTGAGCAGATGTTCCGTTTCTTTGTATGCATCCCGCTTTTGATCCCGCTTGCTGCCCGCCGTTTCATACGCTTTCCGTGCCGCATCCTGCGCTTCTTTTAACTGCTCGCACAACATCCCAAGCGCTTCCAAAAGCTGCTCCATATCGGAAACGGACAGCTTTTCCGAAGACATGATTTTCTCCTTTAACGCCTGCAGCGCTTCGGATCGGATATCGTCCTCAGGAATCCTGATATGAGCCGTTTCCGTCTGGCATATCGTCTTAATGCGGTCGATTTCATTTTCCTGTTCTTTTTTTCTTCTTCCCAGTTCATCGGCAATTCTGCCGTAGAGTTCCGTATGAAAGAGTTTACGAAAAATTTTCTTCTTATCGTCGGACTTTGCCCGCAACAGTTCCATAAACT
>BLMD01000263.1 GCA_011959925.1 Lachnospiraceae bacterium | reverse complement strand
GAGGAAGAAATGGAGGCTCTGAAAAAACGAATGAAAGAAGCAGAGTATAAATTAGAGTCAAGAACGATTGCGATCGATACGGCAGGATCTATTGCAGAAGCGTCCGTTTCGATCAGCGGAGTGTTTGAGGCGGCGCAGGACGCTGCGGCGCGGTATTTGGAAAATGTGGAAGCGATGCGTATGCGGCAGGAAAAGATATGCATAGAGCTGGAGTCAAACAGCCGCAGAGAAGCAGAAGACCTGCTTGCAAAGACAAAAGAAGACTGCCGTAGAATGGAGGAGGATACTCTTAGATATTGTGAACAAATGCGCAGAGAAACAGAAAAAGACCTGCTTTCCGGAATGCCCGCAGAAGATTATTGGGTGAAACGCTCCGGACAACGAACCGCATTGAGTAAATTAGCATACTCTTCATGAGAAAGAGGAAACGATGAAGAAGAACAAAGTCGGGATTCCAAATAAGGAGCAGTTGAAACGAGAGTTATACAGAGAAAAACAAAAGCTGCGGCGCAGGGAAGTGCTGTTTGGTACGGTGGAAGCCCTGACGGTAGCCGCAGCCATTACGGTGCTGGCGGCTTTTTTGGTTGCGCCGGTATTGCAGATCGACGGCAGCAGTATGGAGCCGTTGCTGCAGAACGGAGAGATGGTGGTTTCTTTCCGGAAACGGAATTTAACAAGAGGAGATATCGTTGCCTTTCATCATAACGGTAAAATACTGATCAAGCGAATTATTGCGCTTGAGGGTGAAACGGTTAACATAGATGAAGATGGATATATTTATATAGATGATCAACTGCTGAATGAAGACTATGTAAAGGACAATACGCCGGCTCTGGGGAAGTGTAATATTACGCTTCCGTGCAAAGTTCCGGAAGGCAGCGCGTTTGTAATGGGAGATAACAGAGAAGTATCTGTTGACAGCCGAAGCGTTGAAATCGGCTGCGTATCGAAGGAGCAGATGATCAGCAAAGTGGCGTTTCGGATCTGGCCGCTTGCGGACATAGGTCTGCTGGAATAAATCATCAAAATCTGGGAGATAGAATAAAAGAAAAAGAGGAGGTATGTTGGATGGATTCTTCTATCTTGAAAAAAGCAGGAAACTACCTGTCGGAGCAAAAAAAGAAAAGCCGTTTGAAAAAACTGGCATCGGCGCTGGCTGTTGTAATTATGCTTGGAACAGTTTTTGTGCTTGCCATGCCTGCGTCCACGTTGGAAAAGGAAGCATACTGCGGTATAGAGGAACATGCGCATACCAAAGAGTGTTACGAGGAAGTTTTGATCTGCGGGTTGGAAGAGAATTCTTCCCAGGCAGCTTCCGGCGGAGAAACTGCAGCGCAGGGGAGTCCGCTGGACGGTTCGGCGGAAATTGCCGGACATCGGCATGACGACGCATGTTATACCGAAACGAAAACTCTGGTCTGCGGGCAAGAGGAGAACGCCGGACACCGGCATGGAGACGACTGTTACACGGTCACGGAATCCAAAGAGCTGGTCTGTACCCTGGAGGAATCCGAAGAGCATACGCATGAGGACGGCTGCTATGAGACTGTGCAGGAGCAGAATTTGACCTGCGGGTTGGAAGAAGGCGCGGGCGCACACCGGCATGAAGACGGCTGCTATGAGGTTTCCAGAGAACTGACCTGCGGATTGGAGGAGTCCGGCGGAACAGAAAACGATTCCGCGCAGAACGATTTGCCGGCAGAGACTCCGGAAGGGCAGAAAGTACATACACATACGGAAGCATGCTATGAATTAAAGGAAATCTGCGGCATACAAGAACATGAACATACACAGGAATGTTACGACGAGACGTATAGCTGCGGTATGCGGGAACATACGCATGATGCAGCGTGCGAGCGGGACGGCAGCATCGTCTGCGGAATGCAGGAACATACGCATATACAGCGATGCCGGATGAGTGTTTTCTGCGAAAATAAAGATCATGTGCATGAATACGAGTGCTATATCGGACCGGAGGTTTCGGAGGAAGACCGGGAGAGAATTATAAAAGTTGACGGTATGATCGATGCATTGCCGACATTTGAAGAGATCGAAGCAGAACTGGCGAAGCTGGATGACGCCGGGGATATCGACGGTTATGAAGCGTATTTCCTGAATATCTCCTTTCAGGCGGGGACGGCATATGCACATTTTGAAGATTTAAAAGGCACGGTGGATCTGCAGAACTATGTGGTGAACTCGGAAGATCTGATGAAATTAAGTTCGCTTTGGGAAGCGGCTGTTTTGGATACGGCAGAGACGGAAACCGCTATGATCTATTCGATCAATCAGATGGGGTCTGTGAACAAAGCCGCTCTGGTGTACGGGGACAGCGGGACGTTGGCAGAAAAAACGGGAGCTTCGTTTGCATACTGGACGGCGGTGGTTGCGGAACGTGAGGAAGGTTGCTTTGTCATAAAAAAAGTTATTCCTTCGGGAAGCAGTACGGCGGAAGAGAAAAAATCGCTTGCATTGACGGAAGACAGACTGCTGCTGTTTTTCTACGAATACAAACCGGAATTCGTACAGGAAGGATACTATGTCAAGGCTGACTTTGATTATAAAAAGGTGCCTTCGGGATGTGAACCAAACGGATACGGCACGGTAACTTTTTCACCGGAAAAACTGACAGCGGGCAAGGAAAAACCGCCGGTTGACAATCAATTGAAACCGATTGCGTCTGCAGAGACAAAGGATATCGTAGAGATCAATCTGTATGATTACGGTACGAATATTAATGAGCTATACGGGAAGGACGGAGAGGATAAGAGAAAATATCCTGGATTTCAGCAGAGCGGAGGCGCGAAATATCCTGTTGAGCTAACAAATACATGGGGCGGAGGATATAATTTCGGCGATAACATTACTACGGATCGTGAGACGGGGTATACCGGGATCTCTAAAGGAGACGTAAGCAATAAAACGAATAACATAAACGGCTACCTGAACGGCTCTAACGTGGGAATGTATGCGAACAGCCCGATGAAAGGAACGCTGGACGCCGAAGGATATCCGGCGTTAGATAGCGGCACCAGTTTAAAATATCTGTTCAGTGAAAGCGCATATGCTAAGAAAATGAACGGAGCAGGGCTGGACGGACTGTTTCAGTATAACGCCGAAACAGGAGAATACTTTTATGACAGCCGAAAAAACCATGCGGAATTGGACGGGAACCGGTTTTTGATTTACGACGCGTTGCTTTCTCCAAACTTTATTATGTATCCGTTCGGCAACTTTATGCCGTTTAACAAAATCAATACGGAAACGACGCCGGCGTCCAAGATGGACAGAAGCTATTTTGAGAATATGGCGGAGTATGCCCGTTACCGCGGCAGCCGGAATGAGTTTAATCTGGGAACAAGGTATGAGGATCTTGCAAACATACTGGATGATTTCGTCGATAAAATGGATGAGAAAACCGGGACAACGGATTGGACCGCAAAGACGGCGCTGGATCAATATTTTTCTTTGCCGGGAAAAGAGAGCGATGATTCATGGGTCTTAAAAGCGCTGAACAAGGTATATTCCATCGATTATGACGTGCCGAAAAATTTCTTCTTCGGCATGACGATGGAAATGAATTATATTCAGCCAAAAGGCGGCATGACCGGACCGCAGAATCAATATCCGATGGTCTTTGATTTTGCCGGAGACGACGACGTATGGGTGTACGTAGACGGAAATCTGATGTTAGACCTTTCCGGCATTCACCGTCATGTAGGCGGTACGATCGATTTCAGGGAAGGAACCGTTACCTATTATGGTTATGACGGTTATGCGAAGGAGCCGCTTGGAGCGACGATCGGAAAAGAAGTCGGAGGTGCGAAAGAAACATTTACGTTTGAAGAGGTTCTTACAAAAGCTATAGGAGCAGAAGAAGCGCATAAGCTGCTGAAATACGAGAACGGGAAATACACAACGTTTCAGGATTACAGCGCGCATAATTTTAAGTTTTACTATATGGAGCGCGGCGCCGGCTCCGGCGTATGCAGGATCAATTTCAACTTCCCCGTAATACCGAAAAATTCTATTGCGGTCGGAAAAGAATTGAATTTTGAAAACGGTAGTTCGGCGCTTGGAAATCCGTCGTTTGAATTTCAGGTATTAAAAGAAGGCGCGGACGGTACGAATCTGTCGGAAGATTTGTTTGTGAAACCGGAAACTTCCTATGAGATTTATGAGAACGGAATCCAGACGGGAAGAACAGGAACCGTAGACGAACACGGCGTGATACGTTTAAAAGCCGGCGAGATGGCGGTGATTTCCGGCGTGAAATCCAGTCAGGGAAGGTACTTTGTCCGGGAGCTTTTGGACGAAAGGATATTTGAACAGTACGGCGCCAGCATTAAAGTAGACGGAGTGGTGGGATCGGGAGACGAACTGGCGGATGTTGAGATTGATAATATGCCGTTTAAAGGGATCGACAGCCCGGTGAAAAATATCGACGACGGAGCCGTTACGCTGTTTCAGTTTGTAAATAATGTAGAAATAGAAAAGACGGGCAGCCTGTCGGTGACAAAAAAAGTAAATGCAGGGAAAAAAGAATGGGAAAAGACATTTGCATTTGAAATTACGCTGGACGGACAGCCGCTTCCGGCAAGAACCAAATATACGGTGGGAAATAAAGAAAGAACCGTGGAGCAGGAAGGCCTGATTACGCTGAAAGCCGAGGAAACGGCTGTGATCGGCAATATTCTGGCAGGAAGCAGGTATACGGTAAAAGAAACGGCGGCTTCGGCGGAAGGCTTTAAAGACGTAAGCTACTCTGTGGAGCCCGAAAAGAACGGAGAGGTCATAAAGAAGGACGGCGAAACGTGGATACAGGGAATCATCCAGCACAAAGGAGAAACCGCAGCTTCGGTTACCGTCGTCAATTCCAAGGATGCGTTTGGCAGCCTTGTCATTGAAAAACGGATTGCGGACCAAAAAGAAGAGTATGTCAAGGAAGAATCCTTTTCGTATCGGGTATATCTGGAAAGTTTAGCTTCCGGCAGACTGGAGCCTTATAACGGACCGTATTATCTAAAAGATGCGGACGGTTACTACTATACGCCGGATGGGAAAACAGAGATTACAGACGCAGATTCGGCGCAGCCGTTCGGCAGTGCAGACGGCGGCATCATTGCAGGCGTTTTATTCGGGCTTAGAATAGAGATTACAAAGATACCTTCGGGCAGCAATTTTTATGTGGAAGAGATGACCGAATCTCTTGCACCGGATCGATATGGAGATCCGGAGAAAGAGGTGACGGATACATCCTGCGGCGCGCCGGATCATATGACCGACGCAGAACAGAAGATATCGTCAGACGGAACCGTGTTAGAGGATGGGCAGGCGCAGGTTGTAATTACAAACAGGTTATTAAACTGGCAGATGATAAAACGCAGCGCTACCAGCGGCGAGCTGCTGTTAGAGGGCGCCGAGTTTGTTCTGATCAGGGAAGGCGAAACGGAACCGGCGTATCGGGGAATCTCGGGCGAAGGCGGCGTGCTAACCTGGAAAAACGCTGCCGGCAAAGCAGTCGGCACGCTGGACATCGAAGCAGGAACCTATACGATGGAAGAGGTAAAAGCGCCGGCGGGATATGCCGTCAGCGGCGTTTGTTGGATATTAAAATTTGGCTCCAAAGGTTCCGTTCCGAAAGTTACCTGTAAGAATACGGAGAACCCGGATGCGGAAACAAAAGTAGAATTTACCGTAGTCAAGGATGATGCAGGAGACGATTGGATCACATTTTATTTCGACAATGAAGTGCTTTACCGTCTGCCGAACGCGGGAGGTTCCGGAATCTATTGGTATTCGATCGGCGGTACGCTGCTTATGGCGGCAGCCGCGCTGATCTTATATAAAATGAGATGCAAAAAACCGGCGGTATAAAGAGGGGTTCGCATCTCGGGAAGAAATATCAGAGTAAAAGAGGAGAATATTAAAAAGAAAGGAAGAACAAGAAAATGAGTAAGATCAAAAGAATTGCAGCATTGCTGCTGGCGCTTGTGATGGTTATGGGAATGTCTGTAACGTCATTTGCGGATGAAACGAAAACAACAATTACAGTAACAAATGTAGATGCGGGAAGTACGGTAACATATGAGCAAATTATTGTGCCGGCTCCGGGTGAAGTGACAGGATGGGCATTTACGGAAAGTACAGCGGCAGAAAGTTTTAAATCGGTGATCAAAGGCGATACGAAAAAGGATGATCAGCAAATTATTGCGGGATTAATCGTATTTACGGATCAGAGGGCAAAGCTTCCAGAGGAATTAAAAGCAAACGCAGCCAAGGTGGATGCGACTATTCTCCAGAATGCATTTAATATAGCGGCTTTGGCAAATACAGCGACAGATAAAGATACTGCAGGAAATTATTTGATTCCGGCGGAAACAGCTGGTGTATATGTGATTCATGCAACAGATACAAAAGAGTATGGAGATACAGAAGATCCGTCTAAGGTTACAAAATGGATCAATTACAGTCCGATGGCAGCGTATGTATCTTTTGGATATACAGATGGGGGAGCTGCGTCAACGCTGAATCCTGTAACAGTAAATGCAAAGAAACAGGATCTGACTCTTACAAAAGAAGATAATGAAGCAGATAAGGTAACAGCTGTTGGGGATGTAGTGACATACACAATCAAAACATCTGTACCGTACATTCCGGACGATGTTACGGCTGATAACGTATACTTTAACGTTACTGACGCGATCAAGGGTGCACAGTATGTGTCTAATAGAATTTCTGTAAATAATGGACCTGCGCCAGAAGGGATGCTGCTTGCCGAGAAAGCAGAAGATGTAGTGGCGGTTACTGTGAAACTTGGCGTAGGCACACCTGAGGAGCGTGAAGCCAAACTTGTAGCAGTTCCAAACGGTTTGGGCTATGAATATTCTTTTGTTCTTGATCTAAAGGACATAGCAGGTGCAGTGGATCAGAGTACAGGAAAACGTTTAAATGCAAATCAATCATTAGAGATTACATATAAAGCTTATGTGAAATCTGTAGTGGTAGACAATAAAGCATATACGGAAGTTAAAACGAAAAATGATCAGGATTCGCCGGATAAAGGTCCGGAAGACAATGACAAAATCTATACGGGTTCTTTAAAAATAACCAAACACAATGCAGACAATGAAGACGAAGTGCTTGCTGATGCAAAATTCGTTTTATATTATACGGTTGGCACAGGAGCTAATGCTAAAAAAGTTTATGCAGTTACACGAAAAACAACTCAGAGTGATACAGATGTGGATGGTGCTGATTATATAGTAACCGGATGGTCAGAGGACAAACCGAATAAAGAAAATGACGATGTTCTCCTTATTACAAAGGCGGACGGAACGGTTACGATCAAAGGACTTGAGGATGATACGGACAGAGAGTATTTCTTTGAAGAAGTAGTAGCACCTTCAGGATATAGTTTAAATTCTGAACCGGCAAAAATTAATTCTTGGAAGGATAATAAAAGAAATGATGCAGAGACAGCAAACGACAGGATTGGTTTTGCAGATCTGTCTGACACCAAACTTTCCTCCCTTCCGTCCACCGGTGGTATCGGTACAACGATCTTTACGATCGGCGGCTGCCTGATCATGATCGTTGCAGCAGGATTATTCTTTGCTACGCGCAAAAAATCCGCAAAATAACAAATACAAATACCCGAAACCAGGGTGATTCACCGGGGCGGCTTCGTCCGCCCCGGTCATTCTAAAATACAACAATAAGGAGAGTCCGGATGAAACTCAAAACAGATAAAAAAACCATATTTGTCATCCTTTTATTTATAGCCGGGTTGTCCTTGCTGCTGTATCCTTTGGTGGCAAATCAATGGAATACATACCGGCAGTCAAAGCTTTTAAATTCTTACGATGCGCAGGTTGCACAGATGGAACGTTCCGGTGAAATCGATTATAAGGAACAGTGGAGCAAAGCAGACGCATACAATCAGTCCTTAAAACCTTCGATTCTGCCGGATTCTTTTGCCGTAGCGGAAGCGACGGAGGATAATAAAGAGTATTTTTCCTGCTTAAACCTGACAAAAGACGGAATGATGGGGAGTGTGGAGATTCCCAAAATCGATATCAAAATTCCGGTGTTTCATACGACAGAAGATGAAGTGCTGGAGAAGGCGGCAGGACATTTGCAGGGCAGTTCTCTTCCGGTCGGAGGAGAGGGGACGCATACCGTGATTTCTGCGCATCGGGGGCTTCCGAGCGCGTCTTTGTTTACCGATCTTGACAAACTGGCAGAAGGCGACCATTTTCTTCTGCATATATTGGATGAGACGCTCTGTTATCAGGTGGATCTGATTACCGTGGCAAAGCCGGATGAAACAGGCGCGCTGTCCGTAGAAGAGGGAGAAGACCTGGCGACACTTTTAACCTGTACGCCTTACGGGATCAACAGCCACAGGCTTTTGGTACGGGGACACCGGGTGGATTATGTGGAGTCGGCGATGGAAGACGTACCGAAATCTCTGTTTGGCGTCAGCCCGCACACGAGCTATCTGCTCTGGGTCATTACGGGGTTGGCAGTGACGGGTATCGTAATCGGCGGTCTTTATGTAAGAGAGAGAAGGGCGCCGGCGGCGGCTGCGGTGGAACAAACAACGCCGGTTACAAAAGTTTTCACCCTGGAACACAGGGAATATATGGAATATGCCGACAATGAGACCTATACCGGTTACCGGGAATACGCAGACAACGAAAACGATAACGGCTACCGGGAATATACCGATAATGACGTATATGACGGTTATAAAGAATATACAGATAACGACACCTATGCGGGTTATAGAGAATATACGGATAACGATACATGGGAAGATTGCAGAGAATATAACGACCGGGAGTAATTCGGATCAGGAATGACCGCGGCTTTTTACAATTGTAAAGGAGCAGAGATAGTGAGAAAACTGGCAAATATTTTGTTTGGACTTTTGTTTCTTGCAGGATTTGGGATTCTGGCGTATCCTACCATATCCGATCAATGGAATACGTACCGGCAGAGTAAGCTGATCAGCAGTTACGACAACGCGGTGGCAGAACTGGAGCCGGAAGACTTTTCCAGAGAATGGGAGCTGGCAAGAAATTTTAATGATTCGCTGCAGACGAACAATCTCTATGGCGATGTGTTCGGCTTGGCAGATGATGAGAGTATTCAGGATACGGAATACTGGAACGTGCTCAATATTGCACAAGACGGTATTATGGGCTATTTGTCCATACCAAAGATCAATATCCGGCTGGCGGTTTATCACGGAACATCGGAAGATGTGCTGCAGACCGGGATCGGGCATCTGGGAGGTACCAAGCTTCCGATCGGAGGCGAGAGTACGCACAGCGTCGTTGCGGCGCACCGGGGACTGCCCAGCGCCCGGCTGTTTACCGATGCGGATCAGTTAGAAAAAGGAGACCGTTTTTATATACATATTCTCGACGAAGTGCTTGCCTATGAGGTGGACCGCATTCTTCCGATGGTAGACAAAGACGATACGGAAACGCTGGGCGAGGCGCTTTCGATAGAAGAAGGGCAGGATTACGTTACGTTGTTTACCTGTACGCCGTACGGCGTCAATTCTCACAGGCTTTTAGTACGCGGAACGCGTGTTCCTTATTCGGGAGAGGAAGAAGTTACCGGAATCACAGAGACGATGCTTTCGGCAGTCCGAAATTATTATATGCTGTATCTGCTGCTGGGGCTGTCTGTTACGATACTGATCATATCGGTTATGCGACTTATGTTTCGGCGCAGAAAAAAAGAATGAGATTCCCTGAGGAAGGAGAGGCAATAAAAATGAAAAATGCAATGAAAAAAGGAAGTATACTGGCGCTGGTCTTTGCACTGCTTTTTTCACCGTTGGCAATGTCGGCGCTGTATGCTGCAAACGGCATAGAAACAGACCGGACGGACGGTTCGGTTGCGTTTGATCCGGGAACGGAGTATCCGGAGCTTGCGGGCATGGAAATTTTGGTAGAACTCTATCGGGTTGCGGATGTCAGCCCTGCGGGCAGATATAAAGAGAAAGAAGGATGGGAAGGACTGGGACTTTCCGATGTCGATGCGGAAACGACGGCGCAGGAGTGGCAGGAGAAAGCATCTTTGGCAAAAAAGACCGCAGAGGAGAACGCGCTGGAACCGGACGCTGCAGTGACGTTAAACAGTCCGCAGAATCCGGAAAATAAAGCGGAAAATCTTCCGGTAGGAATGTATTTGATGGTGGCGCACACCGTAAAAAGCCCACAGTACGAATATATGTTTCTGCCGGCGCTTCTTTCGATTCCGAGTCATGAGTATGAGCCGGACAACAGCCAGTCGGGGGATGACTGGATCTATCAGATGGAAGCCAGGTTAAAACCCGAACAAAAGGAACGCTTCGGCAGCCTGGAGATCAGAAAAAAACTCACTTCCTATAATCAGACCTTAGGTCCCGCATTTTTTGTCTTTCGGATTGAAGCGGTAAAAGAAGGTAAAAAAGTATACAGCGACGTTGTTTCGCTGAATTTTACGGAACCGGGAGAGAAAAAACTTCTGGTTGAGAAAATTCCCGCGGGAGCCAAAGTAACGGTTACGGAAATATACAGCGGCGCAAGCTATACGGCTGTGTCCGGAAACGAACAGACGGCAGAGATTATAGCTGAGGAAATGGAAGGAAATCCCGTGAGCGTATCGTTTGAAAACACACACGATAAGCGTCAAAACGGAGGGAGCGGAATCGTAAACCATTTTAAATATGAAAATGAAACGTGGGAGGTAGAACAGCAGCCGGACAGCAGCGGAGAAAAACAGCCGACAGTGTCTGACCGCGAAGAAAATCCCTCTGAAAAAAATAACGGCGAAAAAGAGCCCTCCGATGCGAAAGAGCCCACTGCGGCGGATGTGAAAGAGGAATCCGGCGCCGATACGTCAGAGGGAGCAAAGATACGCAGAGTATCCTATACAGGAGAAGCGGTTTCGCTTCCGGAGAATCAGGCGAATCCGGCGGCTGCGGACGATGTGAAAACCGTGGAAGTGCAGAGTGATCTTGCGGACGAAGCGGAAGATTTGCAGCAGGAAGAACAAAAGGAAGCGGATCTGACGAAAGAAGCGGATGATACTGTACCGTTGGCAAAAATGTTCGAAGATATCATGTCAAATGAGAATGCGCGGATGGTATCCGTGATTGGAGCGGTGGCTTTAACATTGGTGATGGCAGGGGTATTTGGTACGGTATGGAGCCGTAAACGGGCGAAGGCAGAGGCAAAAAGCAAACGAGTTTCGATCAGGCGAAAATAAAGCAAAAAGACGCAGACGGCAGGGAGGTATGGAGGATGAGGAAATATCCGGACAAAAAAACGATAGTTTTAGCAGCGGCAGCCTTTGCGCTCGTGCTGAATCTGGGGATTGGCAGCGCCATGGCGTATTTTACAACGTATGCTTCGGCAAGCGGCGCCGTTGAAATCGAACTTGGGCTTACGGTGACGACGCCGGAAGAGACGGTAAGCGACTGGGTGAAGCATATCCGTATTACAAATACCGGGGATTACGACTGTTTTGTGCGTGTAAAGCTGTTTGCCGGAGCCGAGTATCAGGAATTGCTCACCTATTCGGACGCATCCGGAAAATGGTCGCCGGGCGCGGATGGGTACTATTATTACAGCGATATTGTGCCGGCGGGCGGCAGTACAAAAGAACTGCTTGCGGGAATCCGGGAGATCAAAGATTCTATGGAGAGTACGGAGAACCCGAAAGATTTTAACGTAATCGTTGTACAGGAGTGCACAATGGCGGTATACGATGAGAACGGGAAACCGACGGCTGACTGGAGTAAAATAGCCGATTCATCTACAAACAGTTATGGGGAACATGAAGGAGGCGGCAAATCATGAGCAGAAATAAGAAGATTTTTTCGGCAAAGCCGGCAATACTTCTTGCGGCAGCCGCGGGTCTGCTGCTGTTTGCCACCGTCGGAAGCACGAGGGCGGCGCTTACCTATTACAGTGAAAATTATGCGGCGGAAGTGACGGTTTCCAATATCGGCGTTACGCTGACGGAAAACGGCACTGCAGTCGGCTATCGGGATTACACCCATAAAAACGGCAGATGGAACGAGTCGGAGGGAACGCTTCTTTCCGGTCTTTTAGCGGACGGAGAAAAATTTGTGCCCGGAAAAGAATATCCGGAGCGGCTTGCCGTTACAAACAGCGGCACGATCGATACCTATATCCGGGTGATTGTGAAAAAGAGCTGGATAGATCAGGAGGGTAAGGATACGACGCTTTCACCGGAGCTGATCGACTTGAATTTTACCGGAAACGGATGGGTGATCGATGAAGCGTCTTCTACCAGAGAGCGTACGGTCCTTTATTATACAAAAAGCATAGCATCGGGCGAGAGTACGCCGGATTTTACGGATACGCTGCGCATCGATCCTTCCATAGCCGGAAAAGTGACAGAAACCGTTACGGAAGAAAACGGGTATCAGACCATTACGACGGTGTATGCATACGACGGTTATCAATTTCAGCTGGAGGCGGAAGCGGATGCCGTTCAGACACATAATGCGGCGGACGCGATTAAGAGCGCATGGGGTGCAGACGTCGTTATTTCCAAAGACGGAAGTCTTAGTTTAAAATAAGGAGGCGCGAAGATGCGGAAAAAAATTTTGTGCCTTTTAGCGGCAGTCAGTGTAATGATGTGTACGGGAGAATTGGCCCGTGCAGAAGAGTTTTCGGGTTCGTCTGCATGGAATGTGGAATTTGACGGCAAAAAGATGAACAGTAATTTTAAATCTTCGGAAATCACGGAAGAAATCTATCAGCTTTTGCCGGGAGACACGATACGCCTAAAGGTAGGAATCAAAAATTCAGGGGAGAAAACGACGGACTGGTACATGACGAACGAAGTTTTAAAAAGCCTGGAGGATTCCCAGAGCGTTGCAGAAGGCGGCGCGTATACCTATCGGTTATCTTACGTCAACAGCAAAAAAGAAGAAACCGTGCTCTACAGCAGCGAAACGGTCGGAGGAGAAGGAAGCAGAAAGAACGGAGTAGGGCTGCTTCAGGCAACGGATTCTTTGAGCGAATATTTTTATCTGGACAGACTCGGACAATATGAGGCAGGAACGGTGTACCTGACCATTGGATTAGACGGAGAGACACAGGGAAATACCTATCAGGATACGCTTGCGAATCTGCAGATGAATTTTGCAGTCGAAGAAACGGCGTCCATCTCCGACCGGGAGCGAAAGCTTCATGCCGCCACACCGGGAAGTCCCATAGCGCCGACCGGAAGAAGAGATCTTCCGAAGACGGGAGACGAGACCGATATACTTCCGTATTGCGCGGCGGCGCTCATCAGCGGGATTGTACTTCTTGTCATCGGTTTGTCAGCTTTGAAAAAGAATCGGAAAGAAACGGAGGCGCAGGTATGAAATTACGGAGTAAAGCGGCGGCAGTGACACTGTGTTTGTGTCTGTTCTTTTTTGCAGTTCCGGTATCTGCAGAAGAAGCGTATACCTATACCGTGACGTTTTATGCGGGAAATCAGGGCGTATTTACGGGAACAGAGGGGCTTTCTGTCAGACACGGCAAAGGAACCGTAACAGCTGCGCCCGATCGGATTACCATCAGCGGTTTAGAGGCGGGAGACGTTGTGTCTTTTGATGTACAGGCGGGAGCCCTTGATATGGGCGGCGCATCCAAATATTATGCGAAAGGCATTCGGGAGAGCGGCAGGGACAATAGTACGGTGACGGCGTCCGCATTTAAAGTGGACGGCGATGCCGATTATGTCATGGCGTATGGCATGAAAGGAAATATGGTTGCCTATCATGTAAACTATCAGGATGAGGACGGCAGCCGGCTCTCAGACAGCAGGACTTACTATGGAAATGTCGGCGATAAAATGGTGGCGGCTTATTTATACATCGAGGGCTACACGCCGCAGGCGCTTTCCATTGCAAAAACGTTAAGTGAGAATGAAGCGGAAAACGTCATTACATTCGTTTACGTGAAAGATACCGCAGACGATACGCAGGCATCGGGCGGTTCGGGTACACAGCCGGGAACAGCCGGAGGGAACCAGACGGCAGGCACGCCGGGAAATGAGACGGCGGACGGAGGAACCGGGAACGCTGCAGATGAGGCAGGCAATGACGGAGCGGCTGTTGCAGATGAGGCAGAAGGCGGCGCACAGGACGCAGAAGCAGAACAGCCGGAAGCAGACGATACGGATACGCTGAATCTTCCGGACGGAAACGTTCCGCTGGATCAGGAGCTTTTGGATCTGGACGATGAAGAAGTGCCGACAAGCAATACGAAGCTGGATCAAAAGAAGATAGAGAAAGGGCTTCCGTTTGCGCTTCGGATCGGAATTGCCCTTGCGGCGGCGGCAGCGCTTGCAGATTTATGGTTTATACTGTGGAGACGCAGGAAAGCAGAGCGTGCGGATAACCGAATCAAAGAGAAAAAAGAGAGCGGACAATGAGTAAAAAACAAAATGATCAGAAAAGAAAAAGCCCGGCCGCTGCAGGCTGCAGTGCGCTGGGCATCTTTTTATTACTGGCGGTAATCGCAGTCTGCATTCCGCTTACACTGCCGAAACTGTTTGGGTATCAGGCATATACGGTAATCAGCGGAAGCATGGAGCCGGAAATTCCGGTCGGAAGTCTGGTATACATTCAGCCGTCGGCTCCGGAGGATGCAGAAGAAAACGATATCGTTGCTTTTTACGGAGCGGCAGACGGCTCGATGATCACACACCGCGTCGTGGAAAATAACGTGTTGGCAGGAGAGTTGACCACAAAGGGCGACGCGAACAAAACCAAAGACATGAATCCGGTTTCTTACGCGGATTTTATCGGAACCGTCCGGGCGTCCATTCCGCTTGCGGGGCATGCCGCGCAGTTTTTGGCAGGGCTTCCCGGAAAAATAACGGCGGCCGGTCTGATTCTCTGCTCGCTTCTTCTGCAGGCGGCGGCTGCCGGGATCGAACGCCGGCATGCATCAGCCGATCAGTCTTCCATGGACTAAAAAGCGGTAATTGCTGCCTTTGGGCGTACACGTCATAAGCGTTACGGTGGGTTCTGCGGGATCCGGCGTAACGCCCGTATCGTAAAGGCTTCTTCCTTTTACCGTCTTTTGCCATCCGGCGTACGATTCTTTGTCGTCAAACGAGTAGGTAAAAGAGTCCATGCCAAGTTCGGCAATATAACAGGAATAGATTTCATACCGTCTGGTTTCCGTCGGCGTATAGATCAGAAATGTTTTGTTTTCCTGAAAGAAAGATTCCTCTGCATAGTCGTTTAGTTTGGCAAACATGGATTTGTTTTTCATATTGTGCCCGTAGAGGAATGAATGATCGCTTGAAAAATCGGGCGATGCTTCTGTATCCATAAAAATACAGCCGGAGGTATTTTCTTCTTTGTAAAATCCGTGGTGCAGATAAAAATCGTCGTCGTCTCCCTGGACAATCGGATAATTAATATCTATGTTTTCAAAATAAATCCATCCGATTGTATCGGGGTTGATTTCGGTAAGCGCCGCAAAATCAACCGGAGATATGTAGGAACCTTCCTGCGTGTCTTTTGGCACAGGAGATTCTACCGCTGCGTAATCCTCCAGTTTTTTATAAGAAGAATCTTCCTGGTAATAACGGAAAAATACGGCTGAAAGCTTTATGGCTGCAAACAAAAATACGATAAGCGCGGCAAAAAACAGCAGAACGACCGCCGGGTTCTTTTTTTTCTTCTTCATAGAAACCGTTCTCCTTTTCGGATTATTTTTCACAGAATATATCATAATCTGCGCAGGGTTTCAACTGCTTTTTTATGTCCACTTGCAAGATGAAAGAAATATTGCTATTATTATAGTCAATATGATATGCGGATAGGAGAAGATGATGAAAGGACTATGGGAATATATTTCAGCAAAAGCAAAATATGCGTTGTCGCCAAGACAGGTCATGTCACTGATTATGTTTGTTCTGGGCATATTCAATATGGGGCTGCTGATCTTTTTTGTGATTTTTTCCATTTACCCAATGGTTTTGGTGAGTATGTTCAGCGTTACGTTATACATATATTGTTTTATTCAGGCAAGCCGGGATAAAAATCTATTGCTTGTATTCAACCTTTCTTATGCGGAAATTATGATACACGCGGTTGCGTCCGTCCTTTTGCTGGGCGTGGACAGCGGGTTTTCTTTATATATTATCGCAATGCTTCCGCTAGGCTATTATGCGTCCTATAACTTCAGCTCCGAAAAAAAATCAGTAAATCCGATGCTGTATGTGCTTTTTTCCGGCGTGGCGTTCTGTTTTGCCAGGATTTTGGGCAGTTCTATGCATCCGCTGTATTCTTACGGCAATAAGAGCATCGACCGCGCCATGTATATGGTAAACTATTTTGTGGCGGTGATTGCAATCGTCCTGTTTTTCAGTACGCTGTTAAATCAGATCAAATATCTGGAAAGCCAACAGAAAAATCAGAATAAAAAATTGGAAGAGCTCTCTAAAACAGACGCTCTGACCGGGCTTGCAAACCGCAGGAGCATACAGGAGCGGTATGAAGATTCCGAGCTTCTGCAGGAAAGTTATGCGGTCATACTGGCAGATATCGATGATTTTAAAAAAGTAAACGATACCTATGGGCATGATGCAGGCGACAGAACATTAAAAGCGGTTTCCGCCGTTTTCAAAAACGCCGTCCGCGGAGAAGATATTGTCTGCCGCTGGGGAGGCGAGGAAATTCTGGTATTCCTGCCGAAGTGCCCGCTTGAAAATGCAAAAGACAGGGCGGAGGCAATTCTTCAAAATATCCGTAAGCTTCAGCTGACGACGCAGGAGCATAGTTCGTTTGGAGTTACGATGACGTTTGGCGTCGCCATATCCGAAGAGGCCGGCAGTTTTACGGAGGTTGTACAAAAAGCGGACGAACGGCTGTACACCGGAAAACAGACGGGTAAAAATCAGGTGGTGTAATCTAAAAGGCGGGAGAAGATGTATACAGAGCAGGATCTTATAAAAATCGCAAAGCGTGAAAACAATAAAAAAAGACCTTATTTAATCGTAAATAAGCTGCAGGCAAAGCATATTCCGACAGCGCCCAGCCAGGCGTTTAAGATGTTTGACGCGCTTGCCGAACGGTTGGAGCAGCAGTATGCCGGGGAGAGGCTTCTTTTGGTGGGATTTGCAGAAACCGCGACGGCAATCGGCGCGCGTCTGGCGGTACGCTTACACGCATACTATATACAGACTACAAGAGAGCAGATTCCGGGCGTGTCATATCTTTATTTTACGGAAGCACACAGCCATGCGACGGAACAAAAGCTGGTCAAAGAAGATATCGATCAGGTGATAGACCGTGTGGACCGCATTATTTTTGCGGAAGACGAGGTTACAACGGGCAATACGATTTTTGGTATTATAAAAATTTTACAACGGCAGTATCCAAAAAAAGCGGTATACTCCGTTGCTTCTCTGTTAAACGGCATGGATCTGACGGCGGAGCAGATCTGCAGGGAACAAAAGATCGATCTTGCGTACCTGCGGAAGATCAGCCATGCGGGTTATGCCGAAGCTGCCGAAGCTTATGCCGAGGACGGGACGTATGTTCTTCCGGATACGACGGCGTATCGGCAGGTACCATCCTACCGGATATTCGGTTATCAAAACGCCCGCAGGCTTGTTATGGGAGATGCTTATGAACAGGCGTGCCGAAAGCTGTGGGAAGATATGCGGGAATTTACAGAGGTGTCCCGGGGAGAACGCGTATTGGTGATCGGGACAGAAGAATGTATGTATCCGGCGCTGTATGTGGGGGATTGCATCGAACGCCTTGGCGGTATCGTGTTGTGTCATTCCACGACGCGCAGCCCCATTGCGGTAAGCAGCAACGCGGACTATCCGCTGCATACAAGATATGAACTGGAGAGCCTGTACGAAGCGGGGCGCAAGACGTTTATTTATGATCTTGCAGCATATGACAGTGTGATAATTCTGACGGATGCGTCCGATGAAAACGGGCGGGGAGCCGCCTCTCTTTGGCATGCGCTCCGCGGCTGCGGCAATCGGAACATTCGGTTTTTCAGGTGGTGCGCGAAATGAGAAGTTCATACAGGAAAGAAGACGTACGGTTTCTGCTTACGGATATTACGGGCAGGGTAACGCCGCAGCCTGCCGACGAGCGGGAACGGCAGATTCAGGCGGGCAGGCATTATTCGGAAATGCTTCCGGTCGAGTATGTGCCGGGATTACGGTATATGGAAGCATACGAAGAAGCGTTAAAACATAATGCCGCGCTTACTGCGCATGCAGTCGGACGGCTGTCCGATAAAATCATGGAACAAAAGGGAAGCGATACGGTTCTGGTATCGTTGGCCAGGGCGGGAACGCCGGTCGGAATTTTAATCCGGCGTTATATCGCAAAGAAATACCGCGTGCTTCTTCCGCACTATTCAATTTCTATCATTCGGGGCAGGGGAATCGACGATGCCGCGATGCGGTATCTTCTGGGAAAATTTTCTCCGAAACAGCTTTTGTTTGTAGACGGATGGATCGGAAAAGGCGCTATTTTTCGGGAGCTGAAAAAAGATATGGAAGGCTATCCCGGCGTATCGGCGGATCTTGCCGTACTTGCAGACCCTGCAAACATGACGAAACTGTGCGGAACGCACGAGGATCTTTTGATTCCCAGTTCCTGTCTAAACGCTACGGTTTCCGGGTTGGTCAGCAGAACGTTTTATCGGGATGATGTGATTGCAGAAGGGGAATTTCACGGAGCGGCATATTATGGAGAACTGGCGGATTCGGATGTATCGTATGCGTTTATAGAAGCGGTCGAAAAAGAATTTGTGATGGTAAATCCGCCCCAAAAGCCGGCGGCAGCCGGATTTGGAATCCGGGAAGCAGAGGAAATTGCAGCACATTTTGCGGTTTCCGATATCAATTTCATCAAACCTGGGATCGGCGAGGCGACGCGCGTACTGCTGCGCCGCATACCATGGAAAGTGCTGATCGTCGAAAAGGGGGAAGAAGATCCCTCGCTTGCACATCTTTTAAGGCTTGCTGAGGAAAAAAACGTTCCCGTCGAATATTATCCGCTTGCACATTATAAAGCCTGCGGGATCATAAAAAAGCTTGCAGACACTTAACGCACAAAATAACCCTCAGCGCGTTGTCTGCTGCACGCCGTAGATCCGGGAGAGAGAAAGGATCTTTTTTGCCCAGTTTGCATGGGTTTTATATTCATTCATGCGCTGTTTGTCCTGGCTTCCCGCAACCAGTGAGGGATTGTCCGGATCCCAGTTTAAAATGGATTTTGCATCGTTTAAGTCCTCGGGGCGTACGGCGTACGCCTGATTGACGAGTGGAATCTGTCTGGGATGGATCACAGTCTTGCCGATAAAGCCGCACAGCCTGTCGTCGGACAGCTCCCGGATGAGCCCTGTGTCCCAGCCGGTTTGATTGTAATATTCCCAAACGGGACCGGATACGACATAGTCCCTGCCGAATACCGTGATAATGTCGGAAAAGATGGCTGCGATCGGCAGGATTTTATGTATCGACGTATGTTCATCTCTCCGGAAACCGAATGCGTGGCACAGATCGTTGCCGCCGACACGAATGTTTAACACAATATCTTCGATTGCTTGCAATTTGTCTCTGATTTCATATAAAATCTCTGCCCGCCGATGGATATCGATAATCGCGGGACTTTCCAGAATCGGCATAACGTAATATGGTTTATCGGAATTTTGATTGATTTCCGCTGCAGAGCGGATATAATCGTCCGCGTTTGAGAGATCAAATTTTGGCAGGATAAATCCGGTCAAAAGTGCGGAAGTTTCTTTCAGGCGGCACAAAAGATCTTTGATCTGCGAGACATGGCGTACACGCACAAAGATTTTGGGTATAAAAAAAGACCGGGTCTGCGATGCGGTATAAATCCGGGTTAACGTGCAGAGAAACATTTCTTCTGCCTGTGCGAGAAATCGGTCGTTGATCGTGTCTTCTAAACAAAGGGCAAGGGAATACTGCCTGCCGAATTTCTCCTGTTGTACGGACAGCGCAAGATCGGCGCGGTTGGCGGGACAATACAAAAGCGGTCCGACGCTGTAAGAGAGAATGGAATCTTTCATATGCAGAACTCCTTTTTGTGACTGCGTTTCATGGTTCTGTTGGAATTACAACACAACTTTATTAAATATAACATAAGAATCTAAGAATTGGTAGATAAAAAAACGGTAATGTGGTAAAATTTCATGTAAAGGTTTTATCATGAATGGAATAGAGACGGAAAAGAGGCTGTCGTTTCGATGGAAAATTTCGTGAAATTTCGACATAACGTCATGAACGTGCATTCGATTTCTGCGTTTGAGAGCATTCGGGGCGGAATCAATCAGAATTGTAAAGATGTTTATTTTGTCCGTTTTGTGGGCGTTTGCGATACGCTGGCGGCAGACGTTAGGCGTATGGACGGCGATATGGCAGAGCGTATGGCGCGCGGATGTGTGATTTACCGGAGAATGCCCGGGCTTCCGTCGGGTTTTTGCCCGGATTGCCTGGCAGATTATGAAGCGTTTTATCGGGAATGGCTTGGCAGTGGAAGAGAAGCCGTATCGACAAAAGTCTTATCCGGCTGCGGGGAATACGCTGCCCTGCTGGGCAGAGGCGTTGCAAGAGTGCTGGCGCTGTATGCCGGGAAGAAAACGGTCAGCGCATCGATGGAGAAGAATTTTGTGATTAAAATGCTGTACTGGCATGACGCTGTGTTTGCGGATGTGCTTCGGCAGTGGAATCTGGGGCAGTCCATAAAAATCGTCCTTTCTAATCTGGCGAAACATCAGGAATATCTGTTTGCCTGCCTGCTTACGTTTTTAGGATGCGACGTTCTTTTACTGCAGAGCGAGACGGATATATCCCGGGAGGAAGAGGCGCTCGGGCTGTCCAAACGGGTGGTGTTAGGGGCGTTTGGAACAGCGGATCTTCCGGCGTTTGATCCGAAATCCGTTTTGCATAAAACAGCAGAGATAAAAGCAAAACCCGTTTCGCCGGCGCGTCCCGCGGAAACGACGAAGCCGGTGTCGTTGGAGCGGCCGAAAGCCGGACCCCGCCCGGTTTCTCTAAAGAGACCCGGGCGGGCGGGAAGAACGGGTTCCGTTCCAAGGGAAGTGGCGGATACCGGGCGGCAGGAGAAAAGTTTTGAACAGCTGGCCCTGCTGGCGTCGTCCGTGGTGATGATCGGGATTCATGACAGAAAGGGAGACATGATCGGAACGGGGTCCGGGATTATGATCGGAACAGACGGATATATCCTGACAAACAGCCATGTGGCAAGCGGAGGGAGTTGCTATTCCGTCCGGATTGAAGAAGACGAAACCGTATATTCCACAGATGAGCTGGTCAAATACCATTCGGTTCTGGATCTTGCGGTTCTTCGGATTGAGAGGCGGCTGGTTCCGCTTCCGGTTTACCGGGGCAGCCAAAAGCTATTACGCGGACAGAAAGTGGTAGCGATCGGCAGTCCGCTCGGTCTGTTTAATTCGGTTTCAGACGGCATTATTTCGGGATTCCGCAACATAGACGGGGTGGATATGATCCAGTTTACGGCGCCTACTTCGCACGGCAGTTCCGGCGGCGCGCTTTTGAATATGTATGGAGAAGTAATCGGGATCAGTACGGCAGGATTTGACAATGCCCAAAACATTAATCTTGCCGTCGGCTATGAAAGCATACTTCCTTTTATCAGAGGATTTACATAAAAACAGAAACAAAGGGAAAGAAAGGCTATGTTGGAACGTAAAAAGCTTCGGGACTTGAACGACTTTTTTTTAGAGTTAAATGCCCGGAAAGAAACCGGCGTTTATTTTTATCGGATCAACGGTTACAATGAAGCGGTTAAAAATTTTATCGTGAAATATTATGAGGCGGCAAGGAGTTTCGGGGTAGTAATCGAAGGAAAGATTTCAAATCCGGATGAAAAAAATCTTGCGTATTACGAAGAAATCATGGGCATGGATTTTTTTCTGAACGTCGGTTTTTTCGAAGCGAGCTTAAAGAAATGGCTGCCTAGAATGAACGCGCGCCAGAGAAACGCCGTGGCGGTTTCGGTCTATGATACGTTAGACGGGCTTAAAAAGGCGGGAAAGAACGAAAATATGCTCAAAAACGCATATATTAAGTTCATGTGCTGGCTTTACTATAAATTTGAAAGAATCGTCAACCGGCTTGGCGAAAATGGCCTGCCGAAAATCCTGTACGAAGGCGAGGTCGGAAATTACGAACTGCTGCTGCTTTCCGTGCTCTCAAAAGCAGGATGCGACATTGTTCTGCTCCAGTATAAAGGAGACGGGGAATATCGGAAAAAAGACGCCTCCTGCATCTATTCCGACGAGTATACGATGCCCGGCATGGAGCCGTATCCGGCGTATTTTAATTTAAAGTACCTGCGGGACGAGATGCAGAAACAGACAGACCAAAAACGGCTTTACCGGGTAAAGCCGCGGCTTTCCAACTGTACCAATGCCTGGATCAAAGGGACGGGACTGGAAGACATAGAGAAGGACGCCGGAGAGCGGGGAGAGGACCCCAAACTGTTTTACAACTGCTTTTACCGGATCAGCGGCGTAGAAGATAAGCTGACGTATCAAAACGAATTGTATCAGTTCTGGCTTTCTTTAAAAAACAGCGGAAGAAAAATCGTGATTGCGGAAAAAGAGATCCCGAAGCCTGCGATAGAGGAAATATCCGCCGTTCGCAGGAAAAATTATACCAGGAACGATCAGATGCTGTCCGATCTTTCCTTGAATATCCAGTTTCCCGCGAATACGGAATTACAGAATGTGATGCAGAAAGCGTTCCTTGACGTTTTAATGGAGGAATCCGCAGCGCCCGGCATGAATCTGAATAAGCTGACCAATAAAGCGGTATATTTGTTATGTTGGTTCAAGCGGTATCTTTCGCCGTTGTTTGCAAATTGGAGTATGCCGAAGATTTCCTGTTTTCTCTATCTCGGCGGGGTCAAAAGCGGCAATGAAGCCATGTTTTTAAAATTTCTGGCAAAGCTTCCGGTCGACGTGGCAGTCTTAAAGCCGGATGTCAACGAGCCGTGCTGCTTAAAAGACAGCGTTTTATTTGAGAAAACCTTCAAAGACTCGATGACGCTCGAGGCGTTCCCGAAAGAGCAGTCGAATCTGCAGATGGGAACGGCGGCGTATCAGGCGGAGCGGGAACTGGATACGCTGATGTATCAGGATTCCGGCATTTACCGTGACAGGCAGTATGCAAAGGCAAACGCCATTTCGCTTCGGACAACGTACGAAGAGATCAGAATCCTGTGGGACCAGGAGTTAAAATACAGGCCGAATTTCGGTACGGCAGGTTCCGTTGTCAGCATGCCGGTGATTTTTGCAAAAGCGTCCGGCGTCAAAGACGGTCAGCTGCAGCCGTACTGGACGGGCATCAAAACACTTCTGACCGGGGATACGATTGTCTTAAAAAACACATCCTATATGGACCCCGCCGAGCCGAATCCCGTCCGGGCGCATGTGACGGCGTTTCTGAAAAACAAAAGGCTGCACAGGGCGAAACTTCGGGAACATCCGGCATATCCTTACGGATTTCTGCGGGAAGAAATGCAGGAGCACCTTCTGGATAAGCTGCAGCTTCTTTTGGATCAGAAACTGATCAGGGGGACGTTTGAAAACGGGATGGAATATACGATCCTCTCGGTTGCACTCGGCATGAAAAAAGACCTGACGAGGATGATTCAGAAATTTGATTTTACAAAAAAGAACCCCAAGCTGGTCTTTATCCATACGACAGAACAGCTGATTTCCCTGGAAGATTCGATTCTGGCGGCTTATCTGAACCTGGTCGGATTTGATATCCTGTTCTTTGTACCGACGGGTTATC
>BLMD01000262.1 GCA_011959925.1 Lachnospiraceae bacterium | reverse complement strand
TTTTCTCTATTATCCATATTTCCTCCAATATCTTATACTATAATTTCCCTTAGCTCATTTATGCTCTTATCTGCGTTTTCATATCCGTAGTAAATCGGTGCACACCTATGGTGATGCGCTACCCATACACTATTGGGTAATTCCAGCCCCATACAATCAATAACGTGGCCCAAATCACCGATGCCAAATACCTGCCCTGTTTCCTGTTTTAATTTCGTATCAAACACAATATATTTATATTCTCCCCTCGAACGTTCCCATTTACTATTACCTTGGCAGACTTCTACTCTTCGGATCAGTTCTACCATCTTTTTCAGATCATCTGCCTCCACAGATAAAACATGATCCGTTCCCATGTATTCTTTTTTCTGTATATAGTTGCAGATCGGTGTCTGCCGCTCTAAAGTAAAGTGTTTTTCTAGCACTTCCGCTCCCATAGCAGCCGCAATTACCGGGGCAAAAATCCCATCCGTATGATCGGAATACCCGATTTTAAATGCAGGAAACTCTTGTTTCAATATTTTGATCATATTCAGATGAGCATCTTGTTCATCCAATGCCTTCAGCCCCCGCTGCTCCAACAATGGTCCGGTCGGATACTCGGAAATACAATGTAAGATAATTACCTCTTTCGGCTTTTTCAGAAGATGGATGGTTTGCCTGACCTCCTCCAAATCTGCCATTCCTGTCGAAACATATACTCTTTCGAAATGGTCGTTGATGTATTCTATCAACTCCTTTTTTCTGATAAAGCTACTGGCAATCTTAACTGTATGAATCCCTTCTTCTACCAGAAAGGAAGTCGTTTTTAGAGAAACCGGCGTAAACAGGATGTCTATATGCTCATCTGCCGCCCACTTTTTCAAGAGTTTTATCTTTTCCTTGTCCAATTCAATTTTACAAAACCATTCATACTCCGGATCTTCTGTAGACACCTCGGCCATATCAAGAATCTGAAATTTCACAACATCACAGCCTGCCTGTGCCGCTTCCCTGATCATCCTCTGTGCCCGTTCCATGGAACCGTTAAAGCATTCACCAACCTCTGCTATAACCTGTACCGCCATCACTCCAACCCCTCCGTCTGCTGTTTTTCTAAGATCTTTTCTAAAAGCCAAAAATCATACATATCATCTATTTCCGCATTTTCATATCGATTTATCAGCTTATGTCCAATCTTTTTTCCATAACGGTCACCTTGCAAAATTTGATCCGCTTTTATCACATAAACATTGCCATCGTCATAAAAAAATCCTTTGATCTGCTGACGTGGCAATGTATTACTGCCATATTCTTTATAATCACACATAAATCCTGTTGCCAGAGAGTCATAGTCATTTTCTATAAATTCACGTATGCATTCATCAATCAACCCCTCTGAACGGCAAGGAGAAGTGGGCTGCAACAATACGAGTATATCTGCCGGTTCTTTGCACAGTGTATAATACATGACATCCTGCGTTGACGCTGTATCTGTCGCAAGCTCTGCCGGGCGCATCATTACTCTAACTCCATTTTCTTTCGCCACTGCCGCAATTTCTTCACTGTCAGTCGAAACAATAACTTCATCTATCAGGTCCGACTGCAATGCCCGTTCTATTGTCCACACAATAAGCGGCTTTCCATATATCATTCTTATATTCTTATTGGGCACTCCCTTACTGCCGCCTCTAGCCGGAATTAATCCTAAAATCATATGCTTGATTCCTTTTCGATTAAATGTTTCTCGTATTCATCAATTCTTTTTTCAATATCATATCCGCTAAAAATATCGGGATTACAAACAGATACATACTTGTCAATTAACGGATGCCACTCCGCCTTTTTTCCATATGCACAAGTTATACACGGCAAGCCGTCAATATTTCCTTCCAAATGAGCTCTTCGCAAATTTGTTATTACCTCATTATTCCAAGCATCCTTCAAAGATGTCTGGTTGAGATCTGCATATACCAGATAATTCTGAAAATCCGCGCAGCAGGCCGTAGCATATCCCTCATAAGTGATAAAAAGGCTGTTCCATAACAAATAACACGGAATCGTCATACCATGATTAAAATCCATATTTTTCTGCGTTTGCAAATATTTCAGTTCCTCTCCTATATATCCGCCCATCTCAATAACAGAATTGGTTACAAGATCATCGCAATACTGCCTGCAAT
>BLMD01000261.1 GCA_011959925.1 Lachnospiraceae bacterium | reverse complement strand
GGTTTTTTATGCGGCGGCGACCATCCGCTGACCGCCTTTGTCCGCTTGCCGGACAGCCGCACAGCGGCAGAAAGGATTTTACATGGCATTTTTCAATAGCGCAGTAGACGTTTTGCAGACACTTGTAATCGCTCTTGGAGCAGGGCTTGGCATTTGGGGCGTGATCAATCTCATGGAGGGTTACGGCAACGACAACCCCGGCGCGAAATCACAGGGCATGAAACAGCTTATGGCGGGCGGCGGCGTTGCCCTGATCGGCATGACCCTTGTACCCCTGCTTTCCGGGCTGTTCGGCTAAGAAGCGCGGGTAAGAGCCTATGCAGAGCATACTTGACGCGATCACGGAATGGATAAAGGAAATCCTTATCGGAGCCATTAACGGGAACCTGTCAACTATGTTTGGGGACGTAAACGAGAAAGTCGGCACCATTGCCGCCGAGGTAGGGCAGACCCCGCAGGGGTGGAACGCGGGCATATTCTCCATGATACGCACGTTATCCGAGAATGTGATCGTACCCATTGCGGGGCTTGTCATTACCTACGTCCTATGCGTGGAGCTTATCAGCATGGTAACGGAAAAGAACAACATGCACGACGTTGACACTTTCATGTTTTTTAAGTGGTTTTTCAAGGCGTGGGTGGCGGTGTACCTTGTCACCCACACCTTTGACATAACAATGGCGGTGTTTGACGTGGCGCAGCACGTCGTTTCCGGCGCGGCGGGGGTGATAAGCGGCAATACGAATATCGACGTTGCCGCCGCCCTTGCTTCCATGCAGTCCGGGCTTGACGCTATGGAAATCCCCGAATTACTTTTGCTTGTCATGGAAACAAGCCTTGTGAGCCTTTGCATGAAAATTATGTCGGTGCTTATCACGGTGATCCTGTACGGCAGAATGATAGAAATTTACCTTTACTGTTCCGTGTCGCCTATCCCATTTGCAACAATGACTAACCGGGAATGGGGGCAGATCGGCAACAACTACTTAAAAGCCCTGTTCGCCGTCGGCTTTCAAGGCTTCCTCATTATGGTGTGCGTCGGCATTTACGCGGTGCTGGTGAACAATATCACCGTAGCGGACAACTTACACAGCGCGATATTTTCCCTTGCTGCCTACACGGTGATCCTCTGCTTTTCCCTGTTCAAATCCGGCGCACTTGCAAAGTCCATTTTCGCGGCGCACTAAAGGCGTGTCAAGGGTAGGGTGGAGATTTTCAGAGCGAAGCGGCGAAAATACGACCCGACCTTGACGCGGGAGGAACCCCATAGAATAGGGACGGGCAAAGGGCATAAACTGACCTTTGCCTTGACTGCCATCATGGGGCTTACAGGAAGCAGACACAGAAAGGAGGGACGAAACACCATTGAAAAGAAATACGGCATAATCTACGCCGATCCCCCGTGGAAGTACGCACAGAAGCGGCTTTCCGGCGCAGCGGAACACCATTACCCGACCATGAGCATAGAGGAATTATGCGCTCTCCCCGTTGCCAGCCTTGCGGCAGAGGACAGCGCACTTTTTTTGTGGGCGACATTCCCGCAGCTTCCCGAAGCCTTGCGGCTGGTCAATGCTTGGGGCTTTACCTATAAGACCGCCGCCTTTGTGTGGCTGAAGCTCAATAAAAAGTCCTATACATGGTTTTACGGCTTGGGGTTTTGGACGCGGGGAAATGCGGAAATCTGCTTACTTGCCACACGGGGACACCCAAAGCGCAAGTCGGCGGGGATTCATCAATTCATTATCTCCCCCGTTGAGCAGCACAGTAAAAAGCCGGATATTGCGCGGGAAAAAATCGTTGCCCTTATGGGCGACATTCCCCGGATAGAGCTTTTCGCAAGGCAGGAAACGGCGGGCTGGGACACATGGGGGAATGAAACGAAAAACAGCATAGAGCTTTGACGGAAAGGAGGTTTTCGGTATGGCGTATGTGCCAGTGCCAAAGGATTTATCAAAGATAAAAACAAAAGTCGCTTTCAACCTTACGAAGCGGCAGATCGTTTGTTTCGCGGTAGCCCTCATTGTGGGATTGCCGCTTTTTTTCTTGCTAAAGGACAGCGCGGGAACCAGCGCGGCGGCGTTTGTGATGATCGTCGTCATGCTCCCCTGCTTCCTCATGGCAATGTACGAGAAACATGGACAGCCCCTTGAAGTCGTGATACGGAATATCATTCAGACAAAATTTGTCCGACCAAAGGAGCGACCCTATCAGACACAGAACTTATACGCTGTTTTGGAAAAGCAGCGGAAACTGGAAAAGGAGGTATCAGCGATTGTCAAAGGAACCAACCAAAAACGGCGCACCGGGAAAAAGCCCCGGAAATAAGGCGAAGCGGAAACTGACCCGCGCCGAGAAGAAACAGATCGCCGCCGTAATCAGACAGGCAAAGGGGGACGGAAAGGCGCACACCGCCCAGCAGACAATCCCCTATATCAACCTGTACCCGGACGGGATATGCCGGGTGACGGAACGGAAATACAGCAAAAGCATTGTCTTTGAGGATATAAACTACCAGCTTGCACAGGCAGACGACAAGACCGCCATTTTTGAAAACTGGTGTGACTTCCTCAACTACTTTGACGCTTCCGTTTCGGTGCAGCTCTCTTTCATCAATCAAGGGACGCAGCGGGAGGAAGCGGAAAAAGCAATCAATATCCCGGCGCAGGAGGACGCTTTCAATTCGATCCGCACGGAATACGGGGATATGCTCAAAAGCCAGCTTTCCAAAGGGAACAACGGGCTTGTGAAGCACAAGTACATCACATTCAGTATCGAAGCCGACAACCCGGCGGCGGCAAAATCCCGCCTTTCCCGTATTGAAACGGACATACTGAATAATTTCAAGGTGCTGGGGGTATCTGCCCGCCCGCAGACAGGCTATGAACGGTTACAGACCATGCACGGGGTATTCCACCCGGAGGGGGAGCCGTTCAACTTCTCCTTTGATTGGCTTGCCCCGTCCGGGCTTACCACAAAGGACTTTATCGCCCCGCCCTCATTCCGTTTCGGAGAGGGGAGATACTTCCGCATGGGGAAAAAGATCGGCGCGGTGTCGTTCTTACAGATTCTTGCGCCGGAGTTAAACGACCGTATCTTAGCGGATATGTTAGACCTTGAAACGGGCGTGATTGTCAACCTGCACATTCACAGTATCGACCAGACCGAAGCAATCAAGACCGTCAAGCGCAAGATTACCGACCTTGACAAAATGAAGATCGAGGAACAGAAGAAAGCCGTCCGCGCAGGGTACGACATGGATATAATTCCGTCCGACCTTGCCACGTTTGGCGGCGAAGCGAAAAATCTCTTGCAGGATTTACAGAGCCGAAACGAAAGAATGTTTTTACTCACATTCCTTGTAGTCAACATGGCAGACACGAAGCGGAAACTGGAAAATGACATTTTCGCGGCGGCGGGGATTGCACAGAAATATAACTGCGCCCTCACCCGGCTTGACTACCAGCAGGAAGCGGGGCTTATGTCAAGCGTCCCTATCGGGGAGAATCTTATCCCCATCCAAAGGGGCTTGACGACTTCCAGCACGGCAATCTTTATCCCCTTTATCACGCAGGAGCTTTTTCAGAGGGGCGCGAGCCTTTACTATGGCTTAAATGCGCTTTCCAACAACATGATCCTCTGCGACCGTAAGCAGCTTAAAAATCCCAACGGGCTAATCTTGGGAACGCCGGGAAGCGGAAAATCCTTTGCGGCAAAACGGGAAATGACAAACGCTTTCCTCATTACCGACGACGACATTATTATCTGCGATCCCGAAGCCGAGTATTACCCCCTTGTAAAGCGGCTTCACGGACAGGTGATAAGACTTTCCCCTACCAGCCCGCACTACGTCAACCCTATGGATATAAACCTCAATTACAGCGAGGACGACAACCCCCTTGCGCTGAAATCCGACTTTATCCTCTCCCTTTGTGAGCTGATTGTCGGCGGCAAGGAGGGGCTGCAGCCCGTAGATAAGACCGTCATTGACCGCGCTGTAAGAAATGTGTACCGCCCTTTCCTTGCTTCCCCCGCCCCGGAGAAAATGCCAATTTTGGGCGACCTCTACGACGAGCTTTTGAAGCAGCCGGAGCCGGAAGCGGCGCGTATCGCTGCGGCATTGGAGCTGTATGTTTCCGGGAGCCTTAACGTCTTTAACCACAGGACGAACGTGGAGCTTGACAACCGCCTTGTGTGCTTTGACATTAAACAGCTTGGGAAGCAGCTTAAAAAGCTGGGGATGCTCATTGTGCAGGATCAAGTTTGGAACCGCGTCACCGTGAACCGGGCGGCGCAGAAGTCCACAAGGTATTTTATGGACGAATTTCACCTGTTACTGAAAGACGAGCAGACCGCCGCCTATTCCGTGGAGATTTGGAAGCGTTTCAGAAAATGGGGCGGCATACCCACAGCGATCACGCAGAACGTGAAAGTGCGCCCAGATAGGGCGCTGTGCAAAGCAGTTTAAGGTACTGCCGCACACGG
>BLMD01000260.1 GCA_011959925.1 Lachnospiraceae bacterium | reverse complement strand
GCGTTTTATTAAAAGATAATCATATCGGCGCTGCGGGAAGCGTAAAAAAAGCCGTTCAGATGGCAAAGGAATATGCGCCGTTTGTGCGAAAGATCGAAGTAGAAGCGGAAAATATGGACATGGTAAAAGAAGCGGTGGAAGCGGGAGCAGATATTATTATGCTGGACAACATGACGCCGGAAGTAATGGAAGAAGCGGTTGCATGGATTGATCATCGCGCGGAAATTGAAATATCGGGAAATATAACCAAAGAGAATATTGAAAAAATAAAAGAGCTTGGCGTGGATTATGTTTCCAGCGGAGCTTTGACGCATTCTGCGCCCATTCTCGATATTTCACTGAAAAACCTGCATCCGGTCTCCTGATGTATGCGCAGGTTTTTGCGCATACAGGTATCCGAAGTGGCTTTTGAGATATGATTAAAGGAATGAAATGTATGAGCGGAGAAGAACGAAGAGAGAAATTGATCGAAGTTCTGCAAAATGCAGACCGTCCGGTATCCGGCGCAGCATTGGCAAGGCTGTGCTGCGTCAGCCGGCAGGTAGTCGTACAGGATATCGCCCTGCTTCGGGCCGGTAAAAAAGAAATTATCAGTACCTGCCGCGGATATATCATGAAAAGAGAGCATATATGCCGTCGTATTTTTAAAGTGCACCATACCGATGATGAAATGGAAGAAGAACTGAATCTCTATGTGGATTTTGGCGGCAGGATCGAAGACGAATTTGTTTATCACAGAATATATGACGTCATACGGGTGGAGATGGGGTTGCAATCCCGTCTGGATGTTACGGATTATATGGAAAAATTAAAAAGCGGCATTTCAAAATCATTAAAAGACGTGACTTCCGGCTATCATTATCATACGGTGACGGCAGAAAGCGAAGAGGTATTGGACCGGATCCAGTCAGAGCTGGGACACAGAGGTTTTTTGGCGGAACTTAGAGATTATGAACCGATTGATTTCTGGAAAGAAGAAAACTCTGAGGGAAAAATTCTTCTATAATGAGTAACGGAATGGGAAACGGGCAGAAAAACTCTCGAAATGGCTGGAAAAGTGGTTTCGAGAGTTTTTTTCTGTGAAAGCACATGTGTGGCACGCTGTTGAAAGAGCAGAATATCCGGATCTGGGACCGCGGTCTTTTTTAACCGAGTGGATTTCCGTTCCGGTCGCAGAGGATCAGATTTCCGTTGGAATTATAGCGCACCTGCATGTCTTCGTTAAAAATGCCCGCGGTGTTTCCCAGATATACAAGTTTTCCGTCCGTATGGTATCGGAAAAAATGCGTGCAGGTTTCCTTTGGACGTTCCGTATTTTCGTTGGAAATGGCGATTTCCGTATAGGGGTCTTCGGAATCAATATCCATCAGATAATAGGCTCCCGTCCAGAGATAAGACAGATGTAATTGTTCCAGTTCCTCAGAAAAATCCCTGCCATTGATCGTCAGCGCAGGTTTCGGGGAGGAAAAGTCGGCATCGGTCTGGATGGAGTAGCAGAGGTCTTCTGCGCTTGAGTCTCCGTTGAGGTCGTGCCGTACGATACTGCCGGGAAAGAGTTTGCGGATATAGGGACCCTGATAAGCGTATTCCGATTTCAGTCCGTCCAGCTCTGCATACGGAATATTAAATTCAAACGTGCCGGTTGCATAGCTGCCAAGGACATAGGGATTACTAATAAAGGTTAATCCGCTGCGGTCTAAGTACCAGCAGGTGGAATCGTTCAGCAGAGCATTGTCTATATCAGAATTTAATTCCGTTGAAATATAATCATGATAAGCGGGTGAAGCCGCCTGCGTGTTCAGGTTATTGATGAGCAGCTCGTGAAACGGCGTATAATCCGAACACAGAGATTCCAGATACAGCCGTTCTCCGGTTTTCGTATGAAACGTGACGCCGTAGCACCAGGTATTGCCGTGTGCGCCGCCGGAAAAATCGTTCTGGCAGAATACGACGGAAATGATTCTATCGTCGCATCGTTTCAGCTGATAAGAAAAATCTGCCGTATACGTCTGAAACGCAGAATCTGAAGAGTCTAAGGAAGCAAGGTACGCTTCTTCTGCGTTCGCGGCATTTTCTTTTTCAAAATTCAAAAAAGTATCCAGTTCTGTCTGAATGGCGGCATTGATCTGTGCGGCAGCTTCGGTATTTCCCTCGATGCCGAACACGGGATAAGAAGCGTCCGCTTTCAATACCGTAACGGAAGCGTCTTTTTTCGCCGTGTAAGAAGGCGACTGCGTTTCTTCTGTAATTTTGATGCCATAGGCGCATTCTGCGGGATCTTTGCCGTCGGGCGATACAGATTGCGTATGGTCCAAAACAGATGCAGACGGAGACGTCTCGGTCGCAGCCGGTTCGGATTCCGGCGAGACAGACGTTTGTTTTGTACTGCAGCCTGTGAAACAGATGCAGCAGAATACGGTAAGGAGAGAGAGAAATTTTTGATATCGTTTTTGCATAGGGAACCTCCTGTTGAAAAGCGTTCAAATATATTATTGTATGATACCGCACAGAAAGCGCATTTTCAATTAGGATTTCTTTAAGATTTTGTGTCCAAATTGCGTCCAAAACAAAACGGTCCGCACGGTTTACATTTTGCCGGATTTCAAGTAATATATTAGGTAGGAAAAACAAAAAGGAGATGAAGCCGGATATGGAACAATCAAAAGTATATTTTACCACATTTAAAACCAGCTTTACGGAAAATCTGTTATCAAAACTGCGCAGGCTGATCATAACGGCAGGAATCAAAGAGATCGACTTTGAAGATAAGTACGCTGCAATTAAACTTCATTTCGGAGAATACGGTAATCTTGCGTTTTTACGACCCAATTATGCCAAAGTAGTTGCCGACGTTGTAAAAGAGGCAGGGGGCATGCCGTTTTTGACAGACTGTAATACACTTTATGTAGGAAGCAGGAAAAATGCGCTTGATCATCTGGATACCGCTTATGCAAACGGATTTTCTCCTATGACGACGGGCTGCCAGGTCATCATTGCAGACGGGTTAAAGGGAACGGACGAAGCGTTGGTTCCTGTGAACGGAGAATATGTAAAAGAAGCAAAAGTCGGACGTGCGCTTATGGATGCGGATATATTGATTTCTCTGACGCATTTTAAAGGACATGAGGCCACAAGCTTCGGCGGCGCAATTAAAAATATCGGAATGGGCGGCGGTTCGCGCGCCGGAAAGATGGAAATGCACAGCGACGGCAAGCCCACCGTTGCTGCGGATAAATGTATCGGATGTAAAAGCTGCACGCTGGTATGCGCGCATACGGGCGTTACCGTTTCCGACAAAAAAGCAAAGATCGATCACGATAAATGCGTGGGCTGCGGACGCTGTATCGGGGTTTGCCCGAAAGACGCGATCGAAGCTACATTTGATGCGTCCAATAAAAACTTAAACTGCAAGATGGCAGAGTATACAAAGGCGATCTGCCAGAACCGGCCGTGTTTCCATATCGCGCTGGTATGCGACGTTTCGCCGAATTGCGACTGCCATGCCGAAAACGATATTCCGATCATTCCGGATGTGGGCATGTTCGCATCGTTTGACCCGGTAGCGCTGGATAAAGCATGTGCCGACGCCTGCAACCGCCAGCCGATCATAGCCGGCAGCGTTTTGGCAGAACAGGCGGCGCGGCAGGAATGTACGGCGCACAAAGATCATTTTCATATGACGCACCCGGATACGGAGTGGGAAAGCTGTATCGCGCACAGCGTCAAAATCGGACTTGGTACGGATCAGTATGAACTGATCGAGATCTAAAACTTGACAAGTGCAGAAAAGTATTACAAAATGACAGCAGCATCGTAACGAATTGGATCTGAGCCAGAAGGCAGACACCTGACAAAAGCGCTGTATGCAAAAGTGCAGGAGGAATACTATGCGTCATTTGATCGACCGGCTCGAAAAAGAACGCCGTTTGGAAAAAGAAGAATGGACCGCCTTGATTTCTGCAGGCGCGGATCGGGAGTATCTGTTTGAACGGGCGGATCTGGCAAGAAAAAAGTATTACGGCAGGAAAGTCTTTACCAGAGGACTGATTGAATTTACCAATTACTGTAAAAATAACTGTTATTACTGTGGGATCCGCAGGGACAACCGCAGGGTGAAGCGCTACCGTCTGACGGAAACGGAGATTTTGGACTGCTGCAGGCAGGGATATGCGCTGGGATTCCGGACATTTGTGCTGCAGGGAGGAGAAGACGGTTATTTTACGGACGAACGGCTGACAAGGCTGATTCGGACGATCAAAGAGGGGTATCCGGATTGTGCGGTTACGTTATCCGTCGGAGAAAAACCAAAGGAAAGCTACCTTCGATTTTATGAAGCGGGGGCAGACCGGTATCTTCTGCGTCATGAGACGGCGGACGAAACGCATTACAGGAGACTGCATCCGGGGGATATGCTACTTTCCCGTCGGAAAGAGTGCCTGTTTTGGTTACGGGAGATCGGTTATCAGGTGGGCTGCGGTTTTATGGTCGGCTCGCCGGGACAGACGGCAGAATGCTTGGCGGAGGATATGATGTTTATTACCAAGCTGGATCCGCAGATGGTGGGAATCGGACCGTTTATCCCGCATCATGAAACGCCGTTTGCACAAGAGCCGGCGGGTTCGGTGGAGCGGACGCTCTATCTGATCGGGCTTTTACGCCTGTTAAAACCCAATCTTTTGATTCCGGCAACTACCGCGCTTGGCACTGTGGATGGTCAGGGCCGCGAGCGCGGTATTCTGGCGGGCGCCAATGTAGTCATGCCTAATCTTTCCCCTACCGGGGTTCGGAAACAATATGAGTTATATGACAATAAAATCTGTACCGGGGATGAAGCGGCGGAATGCAGGAGCTGCCTTATGCGCCGTATGGAGCGCATCGGGTTTTCGATTGTGACAGAACGCGGAGATCCGGCAGGGGAATGCAGATCATTGTAAATCATAGAAACGGAAAGAAGGAAAATTATGTATGACGTAATGTCGCCGAAGGCAGAAGAATTTATCAGTGACGAAGAGATTCGGGCGTCTTTAGCTTATGCAGAAGAAAATAAAAACAACAGAGAACTTATAGAACAGATTTTAGAAAAGGCTTCCAAAATGGAGGGGCTTTCCCACCGGGAAGCGATCGTGCTGTTAGATTGCGGGCTGGAAGATCTGAATGAACAAATCTACCGTCTGGCAGAGGCGATTAAGCAGGAATTTTACGGCAACCGGATTGTAATGTTTGCGCCGCTGTATTTATCCAACTACTGTATCAACGGCTGCAAATACTGCCCATATCATTTGAAGAACAAACATATTGCCAGAAAAAAACTGACGCAGGAAGAGATCATACAGGAAGTGACGGCGCTTCAGGATATGGGGCATAAGAGGCTTGCGCTGGAAGCAGGCGAGGATCCTCTTCACAATCCGATCGAATATATATTGGAAAGCATTCAGACAATTTATCGCATTAAACACAAAAACGGCGCGATTCGCCGGGTAAATGTCAATATTGCTGCAACGACCGTGGAAAATTATAAAAAACTCAAGGATGCGGGAATCGGGACATACATTCTGTTTCAGGAAACCTACCATAAAGAATCGTATGAGAAACTGCATCCGACGGGACCTAAAAGCGATTATGCGTACCATACGGAAGCGATGGACCGTGCAAGGGAAGCCGGTATTGACGATATGGGGATCGGCGTGCTGTTCGGACTGAATAATTACCGCTATGATTTTGCCGGGATTATTATGCATGCGGAGCATATGGAACGCTACGGCGGCGTGGGACCGCATACGATCAGTGTTCCTCGTGTACGCAGGGCGGACGATATCGATCCCGATGTATTTGACAACGGCATTTCGGATGATACGTTTGCCAAGATCGTCGCCTGCCTTCGGATCGCCGTGCCGTATACCGGCATGATCGTATCGACGAGAGAATCCAGGGAAAGCAGGGAACGCGTACTAAAACTCGGCATTTCCCAGATCAGCGGAGGATCGAAGACCAGCGTAGGCGGTTATGCGAAAGAAGAGGAGCCGGAAGAGAATTCCGCGCAGTTTGATATCAGTGATCACAGAAGTTTGGACGAGGTGGTCCGCTGGCTGATGGAACTGGGGTACGTGCCGAGTTTTTGTACGGCATGTTACCGGGAAGGCCGCACCGGAGACCGGTTTATGACGCTGCTTAAGAACAGGCAGATCATCAACTGCTGTCATCCGAACGCCTTAATGACATTAAAAGAATATCTGGAAGACTACGCATCAGATGAGACGAAAGAGATCGGCGGCAGGCTGATCCTGGAAGAATTAAAAAAGATACCGAATCAAACCGTGCAGAAAAAGGCGGCGGAATATATCGAGAATATCCATTTGGGCAAACGTGATTTCCGTTTTTAAGCAGTTTCGTACGGTCTTATCAGGTGATGAAATGAGGAATACGGCATGGGCATGAATGAAACGCCTTCGGCAAACCGGATACACATCGGGCTTTTCGGCAGGAGAAATGCCGGGAAGTCCAGTCTGATCAACGCTATGACAGGACAGGATCTGGCGATCGTATCGAACATCAAGGGGACGACGACCGATCCTGTGCAGAAAGCAATGGAACTGCTGCCGTTAGGTCCCGTCGTACTGATCGATACGCCGGGGCTGGACGATACGGGGGAGCTTGGGGCGGCGCGTGTGCGGAAAGCCTATCAGACGATGCATAAAACGGATCTCGCGATCTTGGTGATAGACGGCGCGCAGCATCCGGATGAAACGACGCTCCGGGAAACGGAACAGCCGCTGCTGGCGGCATTGAAAGCGCAGAAGATTCCCTGTGTGATTGCCGTCAACAAATCGGAATTGCTGACAGAGGAAGAAAAACAAAAGATCGCTTCTTATTTTCAAAAACCTGCCGAGGTTTTGTTTGTCAGCGCTAAGCTGGGGCGGCAGATAAAAGAATTGAAAGAACACGCGGCCCATCTGATCCGCGGCGAAGGAAGCGGCAGAAAAATCATAGGGGATTTTTTAAATCCCGGGGATATTGCCGTGCTTGTGATTCCGATCGATGCGTCGGCGCCCAAAGGCAGGCTGATCCTGCCGCAGCAGCAGGTAATCCGCGACTGCCTGGAAGCGGGCGCGATCGCGGTCGCGGCAAGAGAGCATGAGTTACAAGAGACGCTGCGGCAGCTGGCAAAGCCGCCGAAAATCGTAATTACAGACAGTCAGGCATTTGAGCGCGCGGCAAAAGATACGCCGGGGGATGTGTATCTGACGTCGTTTTCCATTTTGTTTTCCAGGTATAAGGGTAATTTAATACAGCAGGCGGCGGGAGCGAAAGCCATTCGAACGTTAAAAGAGGGGGATGTGGTATTGATTTCCGAAGGCTGTACGCATCACAGGCAGTGTGAGGATATCGGCACGGTGAAATTGCCGCGGTGGCTTTTGGAATACACGGGGAAGAACTTTAGATTCGCATATACAAGCGGAAACGAATTTCCGCAGGATTTGTCGGAATATGCGCTTGTCATACACTGCGGCGGCTGCACGTTAAATGAACGTGAAATGCAGTACCGGCTGTCCTGCGCCAAAAAACAGGGAGTCCCCATGACAAATTACGGGACGGCGATCGCGGAAATGCACGGCATTTTAGACCGCAGTCTTGCGCTGTTTTATGAAGATCCACAGGAGGGGTTATGAATATACAGGATAAGTTGGAGCGGATTTTAAGGGAGCTGCACATTATGCTGTCCAGGGCACCGGTTTCCGAGATCCACGAAGAATACGTCCTGGTCCATAAAAAAGAAATGCAGAAGACGCTTGGGAGCCTTGGTGCGGCGGTCAGTGAAATGATGGATCACTATGAAATCACGGAGCAGGCGAGAAACCGAGGGGAGCTGGAGGCGGAAAAACACCGTATGGAAATCATCCGCAATGCAAACCAGCAGGCCCAGGATATTTACGCGGCGTCCGTAATGTATTCAGAGGATGCGCTCGGAAGGATACAGCGTATTATAGAGGAAGCAGAGGCATCCGGCAGAGAAATGTTTAAGCGTTTAAACCGTGAGATGGCAGAATCCAAACGGGTGGTCCGCAGCAATCAGCTGGAACTGATTACGCAGCTGGAGGACATGAAGGATTCGTCGAAATATATGAAGCTGATCGAGGAGCGCAATCGGGAGATCGCCAAAGCAAAGGCCCAGAAAAAAGAAAAAGAAGAAACCAGGCAGTATCAGCGGAAGGATACGCAGGAAGCGCAGGAACAGGAAGCAGCGGCAGAAGAAACGCCGATCGAACGGAAGGAAGAAAAAATCGTGTATGAAAAACCGGTCATCAAAGTCAATCCGGAATATTTTGAACGGGCAAAAAGTTTTCTGGAGGAAGAAGCCGCCGAGTTTGCAGAGGATGCGGACGCAGCGGACGAGATGACAGAAGAAGATAGGAAAGAAAAACACCAGAGATTTTTTCCGTTTGGAAGAAAATAAAAGATGCACAGGAATCGTGTAAGGAGGCAGAAGATTATGAACCGAATACTTGTCTGTGACGATGACAGGGAGATCGTAGAAGCGATTGAAATCTACTTGTTGCAGGAAGGATATGAAGTGATCAAGGCATATGACGGGGCTGAGGCGCTTGAAGTGCTGAAAAAGCAGAAGGTAGATCTTTTGATTATCGACGTGATGATGCCAAGGCTGGACGGTATCCGCGCCACATTAAAAATCCGGGAAGAGAGCAGTATACCGATCATTATATTGTCAGCAAAGTCAGAGGATTCGGATAAGATCCTGGGGCTGAATGTCGGCGCGGATGACTATCTGACAAAGCCGTTTAACCCGTTGGAGCTGGTTGCACGGGTAAAGTCGCAGATCAGGCGGTATACAAAGCTTGGAAATGCAGCGGAAAACAGTAATTTAGTCTATCAGACGGGCGGTTTGATGATCAATGACGAATTAAAAGTGGTAACGGTAGACGACGAGGCTGTAAAACTGACGCCCATCGAATACAATATTCTGTTGCTGCTGATGAAAAATCAGGGAAAGGTGTTCTCCATCAGCCAGATTTATGAAAGTATCTGGAATGCGGACGCAATTGGCGCAGACAATACGGTGGCCGTTCATATCCGGCACATTCGGGAAAAAATCGAAATTAATCCGAAAGAACCGCGTTATATCAAAGTGGTTTGGGGAATCGGCTATAAAATAGATAAAGCATGGAGGAAAAAGTATGGAGACGAAAGAGTTTGGCAATGGATTTAAAACGGTTGCGGTTCTGCTTCAGGTGGTTTGTTTGATGATCGTCATCGTGACGTTTTCCTTGATTTTAAATTTGTTTGAAAGGAGTAGGCTTAGTTTTCGTGACATCGGGAATAACTATTCCTTTTTTCATTCTTACTTTTATATGGAGCGCGTCACGGAAGAAGTAAAAGACCTTGCCGTGTATCTTCAGATTAAAAAAACCATACCCGTACGGGAACCGGATAATGTAAGATATAAGCATTTAAAGCTGAAATTCAATACGGAGGAAACCAATTTCTACTACTGGTTTCTGCAGGACGGCGCCATTCTTACCAATATGCCTCAGGCAGAAGACATGGAAGAAGCGATGTCTTTTGCAAAGGAAATGGGCAGTTATCTGTATTATGACGATTCTGACATCAGTATCAAGGGGAATCTGGCGCATATGACGGAGATTTCCGATCTGGAATTTTTAAAGCTGTTTCAGAAAGGCAGAGGCGGAGGGCTTATGATCGCGGTCGATACGTCTCTGTCTCACAAGGATACCTTATCTAAAGAGGCATCCGTCTATGAGACGTACTTTCCCTGGATCAGAATCGCTATTTTTGCGGCGGTACTGGCATTTATCTGTTTTCTGCTCTGTATGATCTACTTAACGCTGGCAGCCGGAAGAAGCGGATCGGACGAGGAGATCCGGCTGCACAGAATCGACTATCTTCCGACAGAAATTTTGTTTGCGGTTATGATCATTTTTATGACGGGACTGATTACATTCTGCGCTCGGTTAAGCGAAAAGGACTGGGGCATGTCCAGTTCGCTGATTTTAACCGGTACGCTGGTATTTTTATCGGATGCGGCACTGCTGGCATTGTATTTGAGTTTTGTCAGAAAGATCAAAGCAGATATTTTTACAAAATGCAGTCTGGCGGCGCATATCGTGCATACGATCAAAGCAAGTATGAAAAAACAGGGAATTGCCAACCGAGCAAAAATCCAATTTGCGATTTATACCGTGGTTTTGATGATTCTTTTCTGGGAAGCGATGATTTACAGGCATATCTGGGCGGCGGTCGGACTGATGTTTCTGTTTGCCTATACGGCTGTGCATTTTCTGCAGCTGGCGGCACAGAGAAAGAAAATACTGGAAGGGATCCGGGAAATCGGACGGGGCCGGCTGGATTATAAGTTTAACGTAAAAGAATTTAACGGTGATTATACGGAACTGGCAGAGGAGATTAACGGGATCGGGGACGGTCTGATGCAGTCAGTAGAAGAAAACGTCAAAAACGAACGATTAAAGACGGAGCTGGTTACAAATGTTTCTCACGATATCAAGACGCCTTTGACTTCGATCATCAATTATATCAGTCTGATTAAGATGGAAGGGGCATGGAATGAAAACGTGGAAAATTATGTGGGTATATTGGAAAAAAAATCCGCCCGGTTAAAACAGCTGACAGAAGATCTGGTGGAGGTTTCACAGATCACAAGCGGAAATATTTGTTTGGATATGCAGCCGATCAACATGGTGGAATTGATCTGTCAGACCGGAGGCGAATTTAACGAGATTTTTGAAGAGTGCGGACTAACGGTGATCACAAGGCTGCCCCAGGAGGCGGTTATGGTGTTGGCAGACGGAAGCCGGGTCTGGCGTGTGGTTCAGAATCTCTACAATAATGTAGCCAAATATGCGATGAAGGATACGAGGGTTTTTGTAGAATTAAAAGTAAATGAAGGCTATGCAGAATTTTCCATTAAAGATATTTCGGCGCAGGGTATTCATAAGTCGGCGCAGGATTTAGGCGAGCGGTTTGTCCGGGGAGATGAGTCCAGAGGTACGGAAGGTCATGGACTGGGTCTTTCCATAGCCAGAAATCTTACAAATCTCATGGGCGGAACGTTTGAGATCAAGCTGGACGGAGATCTGTTTATCGTTTCCCTGGCGTTTCCGGTAATTCTCCCATAGGAAAAAAAGAATCGCATTTGTTTCTGGAGGTAGCTATGTATTTTAGTTCAATGACATTTTTATGGGCGTTTCTTCCGGCTGTGCTGCTTTTGTATCTGGCGGCAGAGCGTTTCGGAAAGAATTTTGCGGGAAATATCATATTATTGCTGGCGAGCCTTATCTTCTATGCATGGGGAGAACCGGTTTATATACTGCTGCTGATTGGTTCCGTTGTGATGAATTACCTGTTCGGATTACTGTTAAGCCGCGGCGGGCGCTGCCGAACGTGGATTTTGGCATCCGCGGTATTGCTCAATATCGGCGTTCTGGGGTTTTTTAAATATTTCAATTTCTTTGCCTCTTATATCAACCGGGCGCTTTCCGGAGATTATATACCGATGAATTCGTTCGCACTGCCGCTTGGAATTTCTTTTTATACATTCCAGGCAATGTCGTATGTGATCGACGTATACCGCGGCGAAGTGAAGGCGCAGAGAAATTTCTTTTCCCTGTTGTTGTATGTGTCGTTGTTTCCTCAGCTGGTGGCGGGTCCGATCGTGAAATATAAAGATGTGGAAGCGCAGATTTTAGGAAGGATCCATACGCCGGAAAAAAGAGCATACGGCGTGAAGCGGTTTATTTATGGACTCGGCAAGAAAGTGCTGCTTTCCAATACGCTCGGAAAATATGTGGACATGGTATTGGGGTTTGAGGCAGGCCAGCTTGGCACGGGGCTGATCTGGCTGACGATGATTTTCTATACGCTGCAGATCTATTATGATTTTTCCGGGTATTCGGATATGGCGATCGGTCTTGGCAGCATGTTCGGCTTTGAATTCAAAGAAAATTTCAATTATCCGTACAGCGCAAAGTCCATACGGGAATTTTGGAGAAGGTGGCATATTTCTCTCTCCACCTGGTTTCGGGAGTATGTGTATATTCCGCTCGGAGGCAACCGGAAGGGAGTGGTACGAACTTACCTCAATCTCTTTCTTGTGTTCCTGCTGACGGGATTTTGGCATGGAGCGAGCCTGACATTTTTATTTTGGGGCGTTTTTCACGGTTGTTTTATGATTATAGAGCGGTTGGGATTTCAAAAAATACTGGAAAACAATCCTCTGAAATTTTTGAACCGGATCTATGTGTGGCTTGTCGTAATCTGCGGCTGGGTATTTTTCCGGATGGACGGGATGAGAAAGGGGTTGTCCTTTCTCAAAGCTATGTTTGTGTATCAGAAAGGCGAATACAATCTGTTTACCTGTCTGAATGCGGAAGCGGTGCTTGTTCTCGTATTTGGTATTCTCTTTTGCGGGATGCTGCAGAACGGGATTCCAAAACTGAAACAGGCGCTGTACCGGAAGGAAGACATATCGGCGGTTCAGATGGGATGTCTGTTCGCGATTTTTTTACTCTGCATCTGTTCTCTTGCTGCCGATTCTTATAATCCGTTTATTTATTTTCGGTTTTAAGGCGCGGGGGTATGGCGGAGCCGGCACGTGTATGACGATATGCGCCGGATGGCGGGCTTTGATACAATTGCGGGAGGAACGCATATGAAAAATAAATTACTGTTTACCCTGTTTTTACTGATGCTTACGGCTCCGGTCGTTACGTTTGCGTTTGTAAAAGACTATATTGACTCTGAAAATTATGAGAACAGAGTATTTGCAGAACGGCCGCGGCTTTCCGTTCAGACGCTGCCGTCGTTTCCGCAGAAGTTTGACGATTGGTTCAATGATCATCTTCCATATAAAAATCAGCTTGTGATGGCAAACACGATCAAAAATGACTGGATCGGCGTCGGAACAACGGCGATGGAATATATGACCGGTTCAATGGTCATCCGGGGAAAAGATAACTGGCTGTTTTATAATGCAGAAAAGCAGCAGTCGTTTAACGATTATATCTGCAATAACCTCTATGAAGAAGATGAGCTTGTACAGATTGCGGACGGTTATGTCAGGCTGTACGATAAGTTAAAGGAGATGGGGATTGAACTTGTCGTCCTTTATGCGGCGAATAAAGAACAGGTTTATCCGGAATACATGCCGTCTTCTATCGTTCCCGCCGGCTCTTACAGCAGGACGGATCAGCTTGTCGATTATATTCAGGCAAATACTTCCGTGCCCCTCTTATATACAAAAGATGCGTTAAGGAAAGAAAAAGAGGGCCATCAGCTTTTCTATAAATATGATACGCATTGGAACAGCCTCGGCGGTTTTGTGGGCGGTCAGCTGCTGAACGAACATTTCCACGGCGAGTACGTTTCATTAAAAGATGTTTCGGTTCGGCCCGTACAGACAAATGTAAGCGGCGATCTGGCGCATATGCTGTCTATGGGAAACGTGTATCAGGACGATACGGAGTGGGAAATTTCGGGATATAAAGAAGAAGTTACGGTGAACGAGAGCAGGGACGGAGAGGATTTTGTCTTTGCTTCCGATGCGAAAGATTCGCGCAGCCTGCTGGTGTATATGGATTCGTTCGGCTACGCATTAATGGGGATTGCCAAAGATTATGCAAACGTCCGGTTTTCCAGAAATACGGAAAACTTTGCATCCTACTGTAGAGAGCAACACCCGGACGCCGTAGTCATTGAACTGGTGGAACGGTGGAAGGACGGGCAGGAAGGCTGGTGTAAGGGGCTGTATGATCTGCTTGCGGGGACTTAAAATCTTAGGTATAATGGGACAAAGAAACAGAAGGAAAGACAAAGGTTTGGGAAAGAGGCGAATAGATGGAAAACTTATACAAAGATGCGAAAGAGTTCCTTGGGTTACACAAACTGGCGTTGTTTGTCAATGCCTGCGTATGCGTGATCTGTTACGGGCATCTCGTTTTTTCGCAGAATGTGGGAATTGATACGGAGCATGTGATCAACTATCCCGGCGTGACAATGCAGTGGGATGGAATCGGGAGACAGGGGCTTTTGTATACGAAGCGCCTGTTTGGGGTTATGGAATACAATCCTTATCTGGAAGGCGTTTTGTTTTTGGCAGGATTTATCCTGCTGGGAAGTGTGATTATGTTTTTGTGCTGGCGCATCAGCGGCAGGGATGACAAGTATCCGTACGGCTGGTTTGCCGTTTTGTTTTCCACATGCCCGGTCTGGATGATTCAGTTTTACTTCAGCCTTCAGCGGGCAGAAGTCGTTATGGGCATGCTCTATGGAGTGATTTCTGTATTTTGCCTGTGTGAGATGTTATTTTTGGGGCAGCGCAGGATTTACTGGTTTCTTCTGTATCTGTTTTTTGGTGTGTGGTGTCTGGCGTCCTACCAAAGCTGTGCGCTTTTGTATATCAGTTTGTGCATTACCTGCTATCTTTTGGATTTTTTCAGGGATACGCAAAGGGAATGGAAAGTTTATGCAAAACATATTCTGGGGCTTTTGATCGGGTTTGCTCTTGTATATGCCGCTTATAATCTGATGATCCGCTTTACGCTGATCAACAGTTACTATTTGGATGCGCAGGTCAAATGGGGGAAATATCCGGCTGCGCAGAGCTTTTCTTTAATCCTGGATCATGTAAAATGTATGCTGAACTGGCATATGACATCCGACGTTTCGGCATTTCCGTTGGGATGTATCTGCGTGGTGATTTTATTCGGCGTTTACGTTTTAAAAAAGCGGACAAACTTTGTGATGCTGTTTTTGGGGCTGTTCGGATTGATGCTTTCACCGTTCCTCTTTTCGATTTATATAGGAGATAAAGCCATCGCACGGACACAGTTTGCCCAGCCGCTGGCGTGCGCGGCGGTGTGTATGCTGTTTTGGGGATTCTGTAAGAAAAGCTCTGACCGAAAGCTGGTTTTTGCGAGATGGGGAAGTATGGCGGCGGCAGCGGCAATTGTCTGGATTTGTATGTCTCTGATTTTAAATATGGAATATACGGAGGATCTGAGGTATCGGGAGGACGCCATTGTCGCGCAGACGATTGCAACGGATCTTGGCAGGATCGAAGAGGCGGAGGGGATGCCGGTTATTTTTGTGGGAGAGCGGAAGGCAAAATTAAACCAGGCGGCAAAACCTACGGATATTTATGGATATTCGTTTTTCCAGTGGGATCATTCTTTGGGGAATCCGACAGGCGCCACCTGGCGAGTCGTGGGATTTATGAAAACGCTCGGCATTGATGTGGAAGCCGAAAGCAAATACAGGAATAAAGCGGTCAAAGCCGCGGAAGATATGCCCTGTTATCCGCAGGAAGGTTATATCAAAGTGAAGGAAAATTATGTCGTTATAAAAATGTCCGATACGCAGATTCCGTCGGAAACAAAACCTTGAGGAAAACACACGGACCGGGGATCCGATATGGAACCGGTCCGTTTTGTTATTATGAGCGATCCCGCAAATGCAGGGAGAGGTTCGGGCGGCCTCTGAAAAAGTGCAGATCCCGACGGGCGGCATGGCTTGTAGATATTGACTTTTCCAGATCGTACATTTATAATTTGAATAACTATGGAGTACCTTTGGGTATCCCGCATACAGCCGGACGGCAAAACGGGATCCTTTCGGTTAAAAGTAAGGAGATTATTAGAATGAAGCTTTATGAAAACGGAGTTTACCTGGTAAACGGCAGTGAATTATTGGAAGATAACGGATCTGCGGAAGATAAAATTTACAGCAGAACGGGCAAAAAGATTACAAAAGAAGAAGCGGCGCAAAACACGATTGCCTATGGGATTTTAAGAGACCATAACACGTCAGGCAGCATGGAAAAGCTTCAGATCAAATTCGATAAACTGACTTCACATGATATCACGTTTGTAGGGATCATTCAGACGGCGAGAGCGTCAGGGTTAGAGAAATTTCCGATTCCCTATGTTCTGACAAACTGTCACAACAGCCTTTGCGCAGTCGGCGGGACGATCAATGAAGACGATCATATGTACGGTCTCACCTGTGCAAAAAAATACGGCGGCATGTACGTACCGCCGCATCAGGCAGTGATTCATCAGTTTGCAAGAGAGATGCTTGCGTCCGGCGGAGCGATGATTTTAGGCTCGGATTCGCATACCCGTTACGGCGCGCTCGGCACGATGGCAATGGGCGAAGGCGGACCGGAACTGGTGAAGCAGCTGTTAAGCCAGACATACGATATCAATATGCCGCAGGTAATCGGCGTATACTTAACCGGCGCGCCCGTCAAAGGCGTAGGACCGCAGGATATTGCGCTTGCGATTATCGGGGAAGTATTTGCAAACGGCTATGTGAAAAATAAAGTTATGGAATTTGTCGGACCGGGCGTTGCAAATTTAAGCGTAGACACCAGGATCGGCATTGATGTGATGACGACGGAGACAACCTGTCTTTCTTCTATATGGAAAACGGATGAGGCAGTCAAGGAGTTTTATGAAATTCACGGCAGAAGCGAAGCATATAAAGAATTGAGCCCGAACGGAACGGCGTACTACGATGGTATGATAGAGATCGATCTAAGCGAGATCCGTCCGATGATTGCCATGCCGTTCCATCCGAGCAACACATATACCATCGACGAACTGAACGCAAACCTTCTGGATATACTGGACGATTGCGAGAAGCGCGCACAGGTCAGCTTCGATGGAGCGGTGAACCTGGACTTAAAGAGTAAAGTAAGAAACGGAAAATTATATGTCGATCAGGGGATTATTGCGGGCTGCGCCGGAGGCGGATTTGAAAATATCTGCGATGCCGCGGATATTTTAAAAGGCGCTTCCATCGGACCGGATGAATTTACGTTAAGCGTTTATCCTGCCAGCATGCCGATTTATATGGAACTGGTAAGAAACGGAGCGGCTGCTGCGCTGATGCAGACGGGTGCCGTTTTAAAAACGGCATTCTGCGGTCCATGTTTTGGGGCGGGAGATACGCCTGCCAATAATGCGTTTTCCATCCGCCATTCGACCAGGAATTTCCCGAATCGGGAAGGTTCCAAGGTACAGAACGGCCAGGTAGCGTCTGTTGCACTGATGGACGCGCGTTCCATTGCGGCGACTGCAGCAAATAAAGGGTACTTGACGGCGGCAACCGATCTGGACATTGATTTTAGCAAACCGCGTTATTTCTTTGACAGCAAGATATATGAAAACCGGGTATTTGACAGTAAGGGCAAGGCGGATCCTTCGGTAGAGATCCAATTCGGACCCAATATCAAGGACTGGCCCAAAATGAGCGCGCTTCCCAAACATATGCTGTTACAGGTGGCTGCGGAAATCCACGATCCGGTCACGACGACGGACGAGCTGATTCCGTCCGGGGAAACGTCTTCTTACCGTTCCAATCCGCTGGGCTTGGCGGAATTTACGCTTTCCAGAAAAGATCCTTCCTATGTCGGAAAGGCAAAAGAGATCCAAAAAGCGCAGAAAGCGATTGAGGCGGATACCTGCCCGTGTGAAGCCGTTCCGGAATTGAAACCGGTGATGGATGTATTAAAAGCAAATTACAGCGATATCGGCAGAGGGACGATCGGGATCGGCAGCACGATTTTTGCGGTGAAGCCGGGAGACGGTTCCGCGAGAGAGCAGGCGGCTTCCTGCCAGAAAGTGCTGGGCGGCTGGGCAAATATTGCCAATGAGTATGCAACGAAGCGTTACCGTTCCAATCTGATCAACTGGGGCATGCTTCCGTTTTTGATCGAACAGGGTGAGCTTCCGTTTGCAAACGGTGATTATATTTTCCTTCCGGACATCCGCAAAGCAGTGGAAGAAAAAGCGGCGGATATCTCGGCATATGTGGTAAAAGACGGGGCGTTAAAAGAATTTAAACTGATGCTTGGCGATATGACAGATGATGAAAGAAGCATTATCTTAAAGGGCTGCCTGATCAATTACAACAGAAAATAGGAGGTAGCCGTTTGGATGAGCTGCATAAAGAAGCGGATACAAAGAAAACCGCCTCGGATTGGGATTTAAAAAAATATATTGTGATTGCGGCAGTGACGTTCGGAACGTTCTGCTGCTGCATTCTGTTTTTCTTTTTTATCTACCGGTACCACGGATTTGCCCAGTACTGGCAGAAGACGATGGGGATTTTGCAGCCGGTGAGCATGGGATTTATTGTTGCCTATCTTTTAAATCCGGTCATGGTCTTTCTGGAACGACATTTGAACCGTTACCTGCAGCCAAAGATGAAAGACGAGAGAAAAGCCAAACGGACGGCGCGTACTCTCGGAACGATCGGCGCGCTGCTGTTTCTTCTTCTGATCATCTTTTTGCTGCTGTATATGATGATTCCGGAATTGATCAAAAGTATCCGCAATATGATGGTCAGTATTCCGGCAGAGCTGAAAGATTTTGAAGAATGGGCACAGGGTGTTCTGGCGGGCGACAGCCAGATCTCGGAATGGATGGCGTTTATGGGCGTTGATTTAAACAGTGTCGGCAATTATCTGGAGACGCTGTTTGAGAAACAGATTCTTCCGCAGGTAAATACGTACCTGACCTATCTTGCATCTATCACTACCGGCGTCATCAGTGCCGTCCGGATGGTATTTAATTTTGTGATCGGCCTTGTGATCGCGTTATACCTGCTGTTTCGGAAAGAGACGTTTATCGGGCAGAGCAAAAAAATTGTCTATGCCATACTGCCGTCCCGGTTCGGCAATGTCGTCATCCATACGATGCGGGTGAGCAATCAGATTTTCGGCGGTTTTGTCAGCGGTAAAATTTTGGATTCTGCCATTATAGGCATAATCTGCTATATCGGGCTGATTATATTACAAATGCCGTACAGTCTGCTGGTGGCGGTGATCGTCGGCGTAACAAACGTCATACCGTTTTTCGGTCCGTTTATCGGCGCTGTGCCCGGGTTTGTTTTGATTGCGCTGGCAGAACCTGTCAAAGGATTGTATTTTTTGATCTTTGTATTTCTGCTGCAGCAGGTAGACGGCAACATTATCGGGCCAAAGATTCTGGGTGATTCGACGGGACTTTCTTCTTTCTGGGTAATCTTTGCAATCTTAGTGGGCGGCGGTATGTTCGGATTTATGGGAATGCTGCTGGGCGTGCCGACGTTTGCGGTCATTTACTATCTGATCCGCGAGTCGGTCGCGTATATACTGCGCAGGCGGAAGCTGCCGGAAGAAACGAAAGAATATATTCGAATGCATGATGTGGATGTAAATACCGGGAAACTTCGTTACGAAGAGAAATAGAACTGCATTTTTTGAGGTGACACGATTGGATAAGTATGAATATAATTTAAAAAAAGATCAGATGAAAGCGTTGGTCGCCGAAGGTAATTATAATGCTGCGGCAGAAATTGCAGACTCGATTAACTGGCGCAAAGAGAAAAATGTAAATCTATTGGTGAAAGCAGGGGACATTTATGCCAAATTAAAACGATATGACGAAGCGAAGGAAATTCTTCTGATGGCGTACGATCGTTCTCCGATCGGACGGATGATCATATACCGGCTTGCGGAAATTTCCATAAAGATGAAGGATTTGGAGGAAGCGGAGGAATATTATAACAAATTTGTAGAAATTGCTCCTCATGATAACTTAAAATATGTGCTGCGCTACAAGATGAGCAGGGCAAATCAAGCGGACCTTCCGACCAGGATCGCAATTCTGGAAGAGCTAAAGGAAGCGGAATATACGGAGGAATGGGCATATCAGCTTGCGTATCTGTATCATCAGGCAGGCGAGATCGAAAAGTGCATCGATACCTGTGATGAATTGATTTTGTGGTTTGGGGAAGGCGTTTACGTGGAGCGGGCACTTGAGCTTAAGATGCTCTATCAGCCGCTGTCAAAAGCGCAGGAAGATAAATACCGTTCGTTTCGGCAGCGCAGGGACGGCTTGAAAGAAGTGTATCCCAGGGAGGAAACTTCGGTTCGGATCCCGGTTGTTCAGGAAACCGTCGAGAAATTCAATACGGCAAATCTGCAGGAAGAGCTCAAAAAAAGCATGCAGCAGATTATGGATGCGACAGAGAAAGAAGCCGTAGACGATACCATGGATAACATCAAAAAAATGGTAGGAGAGATTCCCTATCTTCAAATGCCGAATCATGAAGAGCGGGCAGAAGAGACGAGCGAACATATCGAGACGGATGCGGAAATCGACGGATCGCTCCGCAGCCATTTTCAGGAAATGCTTTCCGAAGATTCCGACACCCGTTACGGCATGCCGGACGAAAACGGCACAGGCGAACTGCAGAGCGGCGGACAGATGAGTATTGAAGCTGTCTTAAGCGGCTGGGAGAAGACCAGGCGGGCGGCGCAGGCGGCGCTGCAGCGGGCGCAGCAGCAGAAACTGGAGTCTGCAAAAGCGAGAGCGATGCGGGAAGCGGAAGATATTATGGATCGGCTTGCCGACGTGATACCGAAACTGGATGCAGGAATTACACCGATGCAGCTGATGCAGAAGGAACATCTTCAGGAAGAGACGATTTCAAACGAAGAACGCGCCGGAAGATACGTGGCGGATATGAACCAGATATTACAGCAGCAGATCGACAAGCTGAAGGGAGAGGCGCGGGCAGAAGAAGAGACTGAGCACGAGCTGATGCGTAAGATCAAACAGGCAAAGCCGAATTTTGACGAACAGATCGGCTTGCGGGCGTATGTGCCGACACAGTTTGAACATACGCCGCCGGAAACGGAGCCGCATTTTCCGGAAGAGCCTGATTTGACGGCACAGACGGGCGATCTGCCGGAAGTATTTTCTCCGCAAGCTCCGAAAGAGTTCGAGGAACCGGAAGAGCTGCGCGCAGAGCCCGGAGAGAAGGAGGAAGTATCGGAAGAAGAGCGCCTGGATACGCTGGCGGCGGATTTTCTGAAAAGAAACCGGCAGGATACGGATCATCCGGAAGAAGAGGTTGCGGAACTCTCGGAGGACCTTACCGAAGAAATGCGTCTGGCAGAAGCCGAATTTTATGGGGTATCGGTGGAGGAATTGGAGCAGTCCGCGGGATTAAAGAAGCCGCCGGAAGATGAGACCGTAAAGCCGGAAGCGTCTCTGATCAAGCAGGATACAAAAGAGATCCGGGCAGAGGAAATCGAGCAGGCGCTGAAAGAAACCGTGCCGAAACAACCGCAGGTGACAGGAAAACGGCAGGAAAACGAAAAAAAGCAGCCGCAGCAGACAAAACTGACAGAAGAACAGAAAGCCGTTTTTTCCTATTTTGTTCCCGTTGCCGGTATGGAACGCCAGATCTGCGAAGTATTGTCGCATACGACGCAGAGGTTTGCAGCCGGCAAGGCTTCCGCGGAAGGGAACATACTGATACAGGGAGGCGCGGGTTGCGGAAAAACCGTGTTTGCCGCGGCGCTGATAAAAGCGCTTCAGAAAGAAGAAAAACATTTGAACGGAAAAGTCGGAAAAATCGACGCCGGCATATTAAATAAAAAAGATTTGACGAAGATGCTCAAGAAAGTGGCGGGCGGCTGTCTGATTATCGAGCGGGCGGGCGGGATCAGCAGGGAAACCGCCGTAAAGCTTTCGTTGTTATTGGAACAGGACGACAGCGGCGTACTCGTAATCATGGAAGATACGAGAAGCGGGCTGGATACGGCGCTTGGGCAGGATGACGGGTTTGCAAAGAAATTTACGGAGAAGATAAAAATACCGGTATTCACCAGTGACGAACTGGTTGAATTCGGAAAGGCATATGCGCATGATCTTGACTATGAGATCGACAACATGGGCGTGCTTGCGTTATATAACAGGATCAGCAATATCCAGAGACTGGATCAGCCTACTACGCTGACAGAAGTAAAAGAAATCGTAGACGAGGCGATTGAGAAAGCGGAAAAGAAATCGTTAAAAAAAGCGTTTTCCATTATTACTTCCAGAAGATATACTGAGAACGATTATATTCTTCTCAGAGAAAAAGATTTTGAAGAATAAAAAACGGAGGGTAGAAGTATGGGTAATTTTTCAGAACTGGACATGTATTTGTTCGGGCAGGCAACGCACTATGATATTTACAAGAAGTTAGGAGCGCATCCCCAGACCCGCAGAAAGAAAAAGGGAATTTGCTTTTCCGTATATGCGCCTCATGCACGGAAAGTATTTGTCATAGGGGAATTTAATGATTGGGATGAAACTTCGCATGAGATGGAGAGACTGGAGCCGGAAGAAACGGGGATTTACGAATTATTTGTGCCGCATCTTGGGACAGGCAGTCTCTACAAATATATGATCGAGACGCCGGACGGACGAAAGCTCTACAAGGCGGATCCTTACGCAAACTTTGCGGAAGAACGTCCGGGCACGGCGTCCCGTATCGTAGATATCGATCATTTCAAATGGTCGGACGATGCGTGGATGAAAAAACGTGCGGCGGCAGGAACGATGGATGAGCAGCCGATGAGTATTTATGAAGTGCATCCGGGCTCCTGGATGCGCCATCCGGGCTATCAGGAAGATACGGGGTTTTATACATACCGCGAATTTGCAAAAGCGCTCTGTGCCTATGTCAAAGAGATGGGCTATACGCATATCGAACTGATGGGAATTTCGGAATATCCGTTTGACGGCTCCTGGGGCTATCAGGTGACCGGATATTATGCTCCGACGTCCCGTTACGGTACGCCGGAGGATTTTGCTTGGATGGTCAATTACTTCCACAAAAATAATATCGGCGTTATTTTAGACTGGGTTCCGGCGCATTTTCCAAGGGATGCCCACGGACTTGCCGAATTTGACGGACAGGCGTTATACGAATATGCAGATCCGAGAAAAGGAGAGCATCCGGACTGGGGGACCAAGATCTTTGATTACGGCAACAACCAGGTGAAAAACTTTTTGATCGGCAGCGCGCTGATGTGGGTAGAACATTACCATATCGACGGGCTTCGGGTCGACGCGGTCGCATCGATGCTTTATCTTGACTACGGCAAGAGCGACGGACAGTGGGTGGCGAACCAGTACGGCGAGAATAAAAACCTGGAGGCGATCGAATTTTTCCGCCATATCAATACGCTGATCACGGGACGCAACAAAGGAGCGGTTATGATTGCCGAGGAATCTACGGCGTGGCCGATGGTTACGGGACCGGCGCAGGAAGGCGGACTGAACTTCTCCCTGAAATGGAATATGGGCTGGATGCATGATTTTCTGGATTACATGAAGTTAGACCCGTATTTCCGCAAAGATAACCATAACAGGATGACGTTTGCCATGTCGTATAACGGCAGCGAAAAATATATCCTTGTGCTTTCCCATGACGAGGTGGTACATTTGAAATGTTCCATGATCAATAAAATGCCCGGCGTCGGAGAGGATAAATTCGCGAACTTAAAGGTCGGGTATGCGTTTATGATGGGGCATCCGGGCAAAAAACTGTTGTTTATGGGACAGGAGTTTGCGCAGCTGCATGAATGGAGCGAAAAAACGGAGCTGGAATGGAATCTTTTGCAGGATCCGAACCATAAGCATATGCAGGATTATGTGAAAGAGCTTCTGCATATTTACCGGAAATATCCGGCGATGTATGAGCTGGACCACAGCTGGGACGGTTTCGAGTGGATCAATGCAAACGACAATGAAAGAAGTATTTTCAGTTTTATCCGTAAGAGCAAAGACGGGAAAAACTGTCTGCTGTTTGTCTGTAGCTTTACGCCGGTGGAACGGGAAGATTACCGGGTAGGCGTACCCGTAGGAAAATCCTACCGGCTGATTTTCCACAGCGACGATGCGAAATTCGGCGGAACCGGGGCAAAACGTCCGGCAAGTTACCGGGCGAAAAAGCTGGAATGCGACGGCAGGAAATATTCGTTTGCCTATCCGCTTCCGGCATACGGCGTGGCGGTGTTTAAGTTTTCTTATTAAGGAAATGTGATCCGGGGAAAATGACCGGTACGATCGGCAGATGCGAAATGACCGAGGAACTTTCATGAGTTCTTCGGTCATTTCGTATTTTTTATTTGCATAAAAATGAGCAAGGGCGGAGGATTTAGGATAAGCATGGAAACGGGGTTCCCTCTTTACTGAAAAGAGAGAGGCATGGGAGGGGGCTTATTAAAGATATGATATTTTTTTGAATTGAAATAAAATCAATCATGAATGCAAAATAAATGCACTATTAAAATTTAATTAAAATGTTAACTTTATTTTAAAATGGAAAATCAATAATTTAATTGAAAAGCATATAGAACTATTGACAAAAGATATAAATCTGTATAATATAAAGAAATCATCAAATGCATGCAAAAGATAAAAAAAGAAAAGGAGAAAATATAATGGGAAAGAAAATGCAAAAATTTATGGCTGCATTGGCAGTTACGGCAGTAGTTGGGTTTCCGTTTACAAATGTAATGGCAGCAAGCAAAACGTTTACAAACAAAAGCATCACCACAGTGGCGAATAATGAGACCTACTATAAAGTTGTTGAAAAAGTTAAGGCAGACAATGAACAATATTGGTATGTTACCATTACAAATTCCGTGAACCTGAGTACCAGCGGACAGCCCCGGCTTATTTTAACCTCTGCAAAGAACAAGACGCAGGCACGTGCTTCATCGTCTAAATTGGGATTGTACAAAGGAATGACTGGCGTACAGAAAATGAAATATCCGTCAAGGGCAAACGCAGGAGTTACTTACAAACTGTTTGGAACCGGAAATAACAATGCAACCCAAGGCTATACCATTACCATATCCGGACGTTACACATCTTAATTCCGTGAACAGGGAATGCCGTATCGTCTTTCGGTACGGCATTCCTCAATATTTTGAAAAAAGGAACAGAATAACATGAAGAAATATATAAAAAATATAGTGTTGCTGGTCATATGCATCGCTGCAGTAGGAGTTTTATGGGAACAATCCCATATCAAAATTGATCAGAATTTCGGAAATCCGGTACAGAAAGATGCAGCGCTAAAACAGGAAGTGGAATTTCCTAAAACCTACAAAGCGAATGTAAATGAAACCTTCTCAATCAATGCCGACATCGTCGTGCCGGATGATTTTGATCCCAATCAAATTTGCCGTGCAACGGCGGAAATACAGGAATTAGACATGAATAAATGGAAAAAAAGATTTTTGAAGGGAGATGAAAGTTATGAGGAGGATCCGGAAGGCGGAACGACGCGCGAAGGAGGACTTGCGTTATGTGAGTATTATCAAAGTGAGGAATTGTACTTATATCTTTCCGGACAGGAATCGTCTTATTACAAGGGTATGAGTTATATGCAGACACACGCCTGCCTGGAATATAATATCAATAAAGGGACGGAGGATATCCTTTCAAAAACGGCGGACCTGGAAAATTTAAGCAGTACGAATGCATGGGACGGGCTGATATCGGAACTGAATACATTAGGGATTACGGCAAACGATTATGTTGTTTCCTATTGTTATGCGCTTGATCATCAGACGCTTCAGCGGGAAGAGCAGAAAATGCTGAAAGACGGAAATCTCGAACCGGACGAAAAAAAGGGAAACTGGAGCGAAGAAGATAATACATATTTTTACTGCCTGCTTCAAAAGGATCAGGGACTTCCGGTATTCTATCCGAAAGAAGTCATAGAGTATGAGGAGGATCCTGATTTTGGCGCGGTGCGGGCATATTATGGAGTTTCCGGCCTGCTTAGCTTGGAGGCAAATTATTTGTTTGACATCAAAGACGGAAAAGAACCATTAACGCTTGCACCGTTTGAAAAAATTGCGGAGACTATAACAAAAAAATACGAACAAGCAGTTCTGGAATTTAAAATTACCGTTACAAAATGCAGGCTCTTTCAATATCCTCTGCGCGTGGGAAAAGGAACCTATGAACTTGTACCGGTCTGGGTCTGCACATTGCAGTACGAAGATTCGGACAGCGTAATGTATCTTCCGATTCATGCAGTCACGGGAGAAGAAATGACGGAAATGGGGTGATCTGTAAATGCATAGGATGATCAGGTATTTAAAAATGGATTTTTACCGGTTATTTCGGTCGCCGCAGTTTTATATATCGATCGCCAGCGTTTTTTTGATCTATATGGTCAGCAGCCTGCAGAGCGTGGGAAGCCTCAGCGTATTTGATTTGTTTTATTTTATCAAATTTTTCAGCCTGATTATCGTATTGTTTGCCTGCAGCAGTTTTGCATATGCAAACAGCCTGTTAGAGGATTGGGAACACGGCTTTTATCAGAGCGCCGTATTGCGTGGCAGCCTGAAAGCTTATGTCTATGCGAAAAGCGCCTGTTGTTTTTGCGCGGCGGTTCTTTCCATAATCATGGGAACAATGTGTTTTGTCTTTGTGCAAAGCCTGCGGATTCCGCTTGCGGATCCGGAGGAAGCATACGGCATGATGCGGATTGTCAGGGAGCAGGAGGCCGAGGTCTTCGGCTGTTTTTTGCAGAAACAGTGGATGCCGGTTTATTTTCTCTTATCGTCCATGGTGATCGGGTTTCTGGCGGGAATATTGGCTTTGGCGGCGATGTGGCTTTCCCTGGTTGCAAAAAACAGGATGTTTGCCATGTGTATGCCGATTGCGGCGTACTATATTTTGGTAAACTGTATCAAGGATGATATGCTTTCGATTAACGGGATGTATTTCTTTTCCGGAAATCTCTTATCGGATCCGCTGCTTTCCTTTGGTTGTACAGTATTTGTTACGGCGTGCGGCGTAAGTATTTTTATGGTGTTGATATACCGCCGGATGCGCCGTATGGTGAGAGGGGTGAAAAGATGAATATCAGGGCAGAACTGGACACTTTTATACATCGTATCTGTTCCCTGCGGAGCGTGACGCTGCTTGTGGCATGGATCTGTATGCTGGATATTACGCTGGGCGCGTTTCGGGACGAGGCGGCTGCGCTGGGGGTAAAAGATACGTTTGTCGTTCTTCCGTTTGTACAGACGGATATGTATTTCAGCAAGGTCATTCTGCTGGGCGTGCTGTGTTTCTATTCGAACGCGCCGTTTATGGAGAAAGGCGAGATGTATGCCGTGCTTCGGACCGGGCGGAACCGCTGGGGCAAGCGGAACATACGGTATATTTGTTTCAGCAGTTTCTTCCTTTCACTGTGTCTGGCATTCTTAAGCAGCCTGACGATTGCTCCGGCGGCCACATGGAGCAATGCATGGGGGACGGTATATCATACGCTTTCCGTAACCGGCAGTACGATCGGCGCTTATATATCCGGAAAAACGCTTACGGCGTTTGCTCCGTTTGAATTGTTGGCGCATATCATAGCGATCGACAGCCTGGTTTTTGCATGTATCGGGATGCTTTTATATGTGCTGGGACTGTATCTGCCGAGAATTTGGGGGTATTTGATTACGATTGTGATTGCATTTCTGCCCACGATGGAGTGGATGCCGTATGACATCCAATATATTTCTCCGTGCTCCTGGATGTATCCTAGTCAGTGGCGGTACGGGCAGGATATCGATTATCCGAGCCTTACCTATATTTATACGGCACTTTTTTTACTGCTGCTGCTGTTGGGATGGGCGGGACAGGCAAAAATATCCCGCGCAGCCTGGGGAAACCAGGAAGAAACATAGAGAAACGGAGGAAAATAATCATGGGAGAAACCATTCGTGTAGAACATATCACAAAACAATTTCGCGGACATACCGTGCTGGACGATGTTTCGCTGGCGTGTGAAAGCGGCAGAATTTACGGGATTGTAGGTTATAACGGTTCGGGAAAAACCGTGTTGTTTAAGTGTATTTGCGGATTTTATTTCCCGGATCGGGGCGATATCTATATTCGGGGCAAAAAAATGGGCAAAGACGTCGATATGATCCAAAATGCGGGCGTGATCATCGAAGAACCTTCTTTTTTAAAGCAATACAGCGGCCTGCATAATCTGCAGCTTTTATATCGCCTGAATCATAAAAAAGATACTGAAAAGTTAAAGCGGACCATGGAATTGACGGGACTGAACCCGGCGGAGAAGAAGGCGGTGGAAAAGTATTCGCTCGGCATGAAACAAAGGCTTGCCATTGCACAGGCAATTATGGAGGAACAGGATATTCTGATTTTGGACGAACCGATGAACGGTCTGGATAAAGACGGCGTAGCGCATATGCGGAACCTTTTTTTAAACATGAAAGAAGAAGGCAGGACGCTTTTATTTGCAAGCCATAACAAAGAAGATATCGATTCGCTCTGCGATGAGGTGTATGAGATGGATCAGGGAAAGCTGCAGAGAATACGGTAGGAAAATCATATTTTATAAATGACAATATAAAAAACACATAAGCAGACAGCTGAAATATAGCGCTTATGTGTTTATTTTTTGCGTAAACAAACCGACATAGTATATGATAACATTTACCCGGCAGATCTTTCGCAATGGCATGCGGATGCAGAGTGGTTTGCTGCTGTATACATGCGGACCATTCCATAAGCATACATTTCTGCGCAGCAGACAGACCGGGGATTACAAAGATACGGAGCAGAGAATATGAAGATAGAAAAAAACGATTTGTTCAATCAGCAGGTCCAAAACGAAAAACCGTTTGAAAAGGCAAGCGTAACGACATCATTTTCAGAGACGGTAAAGGCGAAAACAGATGCGCTGGAGCAGTCCGTCCGCACAGGATTGACCGGCTACAGCAAAGAAGAAGTAAAGGCAAAAAGCGCAATGGAAGAACTGGAAGCAAAGATCGGAAACCAGATGGATGCTGCCATGCGCAAAAACCAGATGGCGGTTTTGTCAAATACGATGACGCCGGAGGATTATAAACGGGCGCAGGAGGAAGGGTTTTCCTTAAGCAGTACCGACGGACAGACCCTGGTTACGGTAACGGATAAGATCAAAGCGCAGCTTGCAAAAGCAGGGGTAGACGTTTCCCATATGGGCGGCTCCCTGACAAAAGAGCAGTTTGAAGAGATTGCGGGCAGTCTTGCCGCTGCCGCGCAGTTAGAGCACAGTTTCGAGTCTGCCGCTCTTCCGGTCACAGAAGAAAATATGACGGAAGGCATGGAGGCGTGGAAGCAGGCGGAGGAATTAACGCCGCTTTCCAGAGGCGCGGTCAAATACATGCTGGATAACCGACTGGCTCCAAGTATCGCAAATCTGTTTACGGCGGAGTTTTCCGGAAGCGCGGCATATGCGCCAGCGGAAGAAGAGATCGATTTTGAGGCTCTGCGGGGACAGATGGAACAGGTGATTACCGCTGCCGGCAAGACGGTAAACGAACAGACCATTGCGGATAGTAAATGGATGATTCAGAGCGGGATTGCGTATACGGCGGATAATTTTTCCTATATGCAGAAGCTTTTGGATCTGCAGCTTCCCGCGGAGGGAAGCGTTACTGCGGCGGCAATTGCGGCGGCAGTGGCGGAGGGAGACCGTCCCAAAGACGCCATGCTGCTGCGTGAATACAGTATCACGGCGCAGGCGGAGCATGCGGTCGAGGTTGTAACGGAAGCTTCGGATGAAGACATTGCCTATCTGGTATCGAACCGGATGGAACTTACCGTAGAAAATTTAGAACGGGCGGCAGCGCTGCGCAGGCAGGGAGCCCTGGATCCGAACGCGGCAAAAGAAGTCATAGAGGAAGGATCTGCGGCAGCGGCGGCAGATAGCGGCAGTCAGGAAGCGAAAGCCGTTTCCGATCAGGGACTCGCATTCTTAAAAGCAAAAAGAATTCTGGAAGAGACGCGTCTTGCCATGACGACGGAAGCAAACCGCGCGCTCTTAAAACAGGGAATTTCCATTGATACGAAACCTCTGGAAGAACTGGTGGAACAGTTAAAAGAGCAGGAACAGAATTATTATGCGAAGCTGCTTGGCGAAAACGGCAAAACTGCCGATATCTCCATGGCGGCGCTGTTTGAGGAAACGGAACAGAAAGTCTCCGATTTAAAGCAGATGCCTGCCTATCTGCTTGGTATGAAGGAATATTCTCTGGATACGGTGACAAAACTGCATGAAGCAGGAACCGTATTAAAGGAAACGATGGAACGAGCGGGGGAAAGTTACGAAGCGCTGATGACAGAACCCAGGAAAGATCTCGGTGATTCCATTCAGAAAGCGTTTTCCAACGTGAACGATATTTTGGAAGATTTGGGCATGGAGCAGAGCGAGGCAAACCGCCGTGCGGTCAGGATTTTGGCATACAACAGCTTAGAGATTACGAAAGAGTCGGTATTGTCAATGAAAGCGGCGGACGAACGCGTACAGCGCACATTTTCCAATCTTACGCCGGCAGCGGTGCGTGAGCTGATCGGACAGGGAGAAAATCCGCTGGATCTGCCGCTGGATGAGCTGAATCAAAAGGTGGAAGCGATCCGTCAGGAAGGTACGGAAACGGAGCGTTTTAGCGAATACCTTTGGAAATTAGAGCAAAACGGCAGCATCACGCCGGAAGAGAAAGAGTCGTTTATCGGTATTTACCGGCTGATTCATCAAATTGAAAAGACGGACGGGGCTGCGATCGGCGCATTAGTCAGCCAGGGCGCGGAATTTACGATGCGGAATCTTTTGACCGCAGTCAGAAGCGCGAAAAAGAGCGGAATGGATTATGCGGTGGATGATTCGTTCGGCGGGATCGATGCGGCGGAGACAAATACGAAATCCATTACGGATCAGATCGAAACGGCATACCAGGCCGATTGTATGAAGGACGTGATGGAAACGTTAACGCCTGTAACGATGCAGAAACTACTGCAAAATCCCGACTGGGAAAATTATACGCCGGAACAGTTGAAGGCCGCTTTGGATGAATATGCCAAAGAGACGTCATCGAAAGAAGAGGCGTTAGATATCAGTTATGCAGAAAGCCAGTTGGAAGAATTGAAGCAGGCAGCGGCGGCAGATGAGGAAGTATATCAGCTTTTAGAGCGGTATCAGCTGCCGGATACGACGGAACACATTCTGGCAGCCAACCGTATGGTAAACAGGCGCAACCAGATCTTTTCTAAGATGTTCAACAGCGACGAGGTGTTTTCCGGAGGACCGATCGATTTTGCGGCGATCCAGGAAGAGATCTTAGGCCGTTTTGCAGAGGCCCTTAAGACGCCGGAAGAGATGGCGGCGGCGCAGGAGGCTCTGGCGGATACGGCGGAACGTGTGATGAAGACCATGATCGCGGATAAAGAGCATATTACCAGTATGGATATCCGGGAATTAAAGCTTATGAATACGCAGATTTCCATTGCCGGAAAGATGGCGGACAATGAAGAATATACGATACCGGTTCTGGTAGGCGGCGACGTAACCAATATTTCGCTTAAGATCGTACGCGGAACCGAAAAAAAGGGCATGGTAGAGATTCTCTTTGAGACAGATCGGGCAGGAAAAGTGGCGGCGCGTTTAGAAGCGAAAGAAGAAGGCGTTTCCGGGTTTGCCGCGACAGACAACAAGGAAATGCAGCAGATGCTGGAGCAGCATATACAGGATATTACCAAAGAATTTGAAGAAGAAAAGAGCGACTTTCAGGTTACTTATGTCAGCAAATTGAATTTTTCACGGTTTTCCGATCACTATAAATCAAAAGAAACTGCCCGGGAAGCGGACGAAGAAACCTATCAGGTACAGACGGCGCGTCTTTATAAAATTGCAAAGGGATTTTTAGAGGGCATTAAGAAACTTTCGTTTTAGACCGATATAAAGGTCAGAGAAACAGAATGCAAATCAGAAACACTACAAGGATGTAGCAGCATGGCAGGGACGCGTAAGAATAGGAAGGTATAGAATATGAAAGTAAACCACAATATGTCGGCGGTTGTTACCAATGCACAGTTATTGAAAACAGAAGGCGGATTGGCAGCTTCTATGGAGCGTCTCTCCTCGGGACTTAAGATCAATCATGCAAAAGACGATCCGGCAGGAATGGCAATTTCCAATAAGATGCAGGCACAGATCGACGGGCTGGGAAAGGCTTCGGAAAATGCATCCAACGGCATCAGCGTATTGCAGATCGCGGATTCTGCACTGGGAGAAGTGACTTCTATTCTGCAGCGTATCCGGGAGCTGTCCGTTCAGGCTGCTACCGATACGAATCAGCAAGAAGAGCGGGCGGCAATCCAGCAGGAGATTAATTCTCTGACGGAAGAAGTAGACCGTATTTCCAGGGATACCGAATATAATACGCAGACGTTATTAGACGGTTCCTTTGATACCCGCGTGTACGGAGAAGGGTTTTCCAGAATGGCGGTTACCGATGCGGTACGAACAGGCGATTATAAATTTACGATTGCGGCGGGGGCTGCGGCGAAACAGGGATCGGTATCCTGTACGCCGAGTTCCGGGACGGTTCCTGCGGGAAGCGTAATTATCAACGGTGTGGAAGTCGTGATTTCGGAAGGAGAAGATATTTCCAGCGTATATGAAAAGTTGAGGACAGGTGCGGAAACTGCGGGAGTCAATCTGATCGTAGCAGACAGGACGCAGCCGCTGGATTTTGAGGCAAATCCGACGACCGGCGGTTATACGCAGATCGAGAAGACCTACGAACAGGGCGATACGCTGGCATTTATATCCGATCAGTTCGGAGAGGGTTCTTCCGTAGAGATCGTATGCAGCAATGCGGATCTGCAGTCATTTTTAGGTCTTGACGGCGGAGAAGTAACGACGCCCGGAGAAAATGCGGATATTACGCTGGATCTGACGTCTTCGTTTGGAGCGCAGGCAACGGTTTCCATGGACGGAAATAAAGTAAAAATTACGGATATTTCCGGTTTCCAGATGGATTTTATGGTAGAACCCGGAAAAACGGGCGATTTTAATATACAAGTGACTGATATCGGAACGATGACGCTTCAGATCGGGGCAAATGAAAATCAGACGATGGAAGTGCGGATTCCGGAGATTTCCAAGAAAACGCTTTATTTAGACGAAGTAGATGTGACAAAGGCGGGAGGAGCCAGCAAGGCGATTCATCAGCTGGATCAGGCGATTTCGATTACGTCTTCTGCCAGATCTGCAATCGGAGCCTATCAAAACCGCTTGGAACATGCCGTAGACAGCCTGGATTCTTCACAGGAAGATTTAACGAATGCGATTTCGCGTATCGGTGATACGGATATGGCAAAAGAAATGTCTGAATATACCAAATATACGGTACTTCAGCAGGCGGGAACATCTGTTTTGGCACAGGCAAACGATATTCCGCAGACGGTACTTCAGCTTCTGCAGTAAGAGAGGCGGATATGAAGCAGGAACAGGTACAGATTTTTACCAGAAGGATCAGTCAGAGCAACAAAAGCGGTCTGGTTGTGATCGTATTTGATATTATATTTGCATACATAAAAGAGGCAAAAGAGTGTTTATCCGCAGATGACTACGAAGGGTTTAAAGAGGCGCTTAAGAAGGCGCAGGCAGGCGTGGATGAATTGATTCGATCGCTCGATTTTGGGTACGAAGTTTCAAAAGATTTATATCCGTTGTATATTTTTGTGAAGGAAGCCATGGCAAAAACCGTGGTTACCAAGCGGTTGGATGAATTAGATACGGCAGAGGAGGTTCTTGTGAACCTGCATGAGGCTTTTTCGGAAGCCGCAAAACAGGATCACTCGACCCCCCTGATGCAGAATGCGCAGCAGGTATATGCCGGTATGACATACGGCAGGACGCAATTAAACGAGTCGTTTCAGGCGCCGGAACATTCCAGAGGATTCTTAGCATAAGAATCCTCTATTTGTTTTACGCGGCCTAACAGGAATTGATAGCGCATTTGCACAGACTGTACTTCATAGATATAGCAGTCGATCAGATCCGGTTCAACGGCGTTGGCAAGATTGGTATAGGCAGAATCCAGATCGTGCTTTGTCCTGTCCAAATCTTCTAATAACAGAGAGTAGCGTCTGTCCAGCAAAATGCTGTTTTCAAGAATTCGATCCATAAGTATCCCCGCTTTCTGGGCTTTTTGCATGGACGTGTGAAAATCTTTACCGCACAATCTTCACATGTCCTATGTGCCGTAATAAAAAAGTGCTTACTTAAATTATAGTCAGAAATATCCAGAGTATACAAAAATCAGGCATATTTTCAAAAAAAATTCTTTGGCTGTGTTAGAATACTGTTGGAATGACGGGCATAAACAGCCGGTTGCAGGCATATGCTGTATCAAGATAAGACGAGGTATGGGTATGGATTTAAAAATGAGCGCGCTTATTCTGGGCGGTATTTGTATTCTGGTACTGGCGATCGGCGTTCTGCGGAGAAGAGCCGAGATAATTTTAAACTTTCTGGTACGTACGGTATTGGGGGTTTTGGCAATTTATATCGGGAATGCGGTGCTGATGGGGGTCGGAATCGAGCAGGCGGTAGGCATGAATGCGATCAGTGTTTTGACAGTCGGAAGCCTTGGTACAGGCGGATTTGCGCTGCTGTATGGAATACTTTTTTACAATATGTTGTGAAAATTCTACAAACTTTAGAAATTTGTCAGAAAGCTATGGACAAATGAAGAGAGAAACGCTATAATGCAAACCATCAAAAACAAAAGAGAGGTGAGGGATTGGAATTGTAAAAACAGGACTGCTGCTTAGTCTTTTACTATTGGCAGCGGTACAGGATCTTTTGGCTGGAAAAGTTTCCAACAAGCTCATTGTCGCAGGTCTTTCGATCGGAAGCCTGTTCCAGGCAGCGGAATACCAGGCTTTGGGCATTTATTATTTTCTCAGGAACATCTCGGTTCCTGTTATTCTTTTATATCTTTTATTTCAAATGCGTGTCCTTGGGGCAGGCGATATCAAATTATTTTCCATGACAGGCAGTATACTTACGATCGGGAAATTGTTTCAATGCATGGCGTACAGCTTTTTGGCAGCCGGTGTGTTCGCTGCGTTTATTCTGGCGGCAGATCACAACAGGAGGAGAACGCTTGCTAATGCAGCGGAATATCTGCTGGACGTTCTTTGTACAAAAAAGCTGAAGCCATATACCGTTTTGGATGAAGAGGCGCGGGTGCCGTTTGCTTTTGCGGTGCCGGTGTTCTTCGGAACGGCGGCGGCATTGCTGTTTCCGTAAGATGCCGGAACGGGGGTGTATCTTGGTACAATTAAATATTGCATTTTTAGACGAAGAAGAGGATTATTTAGAACAATTACAGGGATATGTAATTCGAAAAAAAGATCTTTTTTTCAAAATCGCTGCATTTTCTAAAGTTGAAGCATTTCTGGTACAGGAAAAAGAACAGAAATTTGATGCGGTTGTGATGACAGAAGTGTTTTGGGAAGCGTTAGAAGGCGCTGCAGCAGACACAAAGAAAATACTCTTATATGAAGAAGACGGAAAAGACGTAAACGGGCGGCTCTTTCTGGAAAAATACCAGTCCGCAGAACAGCTGTTTCAACAGATTTCTGCGATGCTCTGGCAGGAAGAAACCGATGGCAGAGCAGTTTTTATTGAGCATACCGCAAAACTGATCGGAATTTATTCTCCGATCCGCCACGAAAGCCAGCTGCTGTTCAGTATGACAATGGCGCAGATTTTAGGAGAGACGCAGAAGGTTCTGTACGTGAATTTAATGGAGCACAGCGGATTTTCGTTTTTGACAAATGAGGAAATTACGGAGGACATCGGAGATCTGCTGTATGCCATGATGCAGAAAAACCATGATTTTGCCGCAGGGCTGCATAAAATACGCAGGACCTACCGAAATGTGGATTATATTCCGCCGGCGGTCAATCCGGAACATATATCGGAAATTACAAAACCATTGTTGGAAGAGTTATTTCTAATCTTAAAGGGACGCAGCGGTTATGACATTGTGGTGGTTGATTTCGACAGGGTATTTTTAGGATTTGCAGAGATGATTCCCGTATTTGGAGGCTTTTACTGCCTTGGAAAAGAAGGGCGGTTAAATCGATACCGGATGACAGAATTTATGGAATATCTCAGAAAGGAAGGCGAATACACCGTGGATCTGGTAAAACACATTCTGCTTCCGGAAATGAAGTCTTCTCCTACAGAAGCCGGATTGCTGGATGAGGGCATATATGGAGGCATGGGAGATTATATCCGCGGATGCCTTTACGGAGGGGCGGAAATTGGAAGATAAGAATTTATATCCTGCAGTCAAAGAACGTATCCTGCAGTCCATGGAACACACCAGAGAGCTTTCGGATGAGGAACTGAGCCTGCGTATCGATGAAGAGCTGCAGAAAAGAGATAAAACCTCTTTGCTTTCTTTTCCGGCGCGCAGGCAGTATGCAACCCGGCTGTTTGCGTCTTTCCGAAAATTCGGGGTATTACAGGAGCTGATCGAGGATGAAGAAGTGACGGAGATTTTAGTCAACGGTCCGAGTCGGATCTTCTATGAAAAAAAGGGAACACTGCATTTATTTCACGGCACATTTTCCTCAGACGAAGAGCTGTCCGATTTGATTCAGACCATTTGCGCAGGCGGCGGAAGAATGGTAAACGAAGCGTCTCCGATTGTGGATACCAGGCTTTTGGACGGTTCCCGCGTCAATATCGTGCTGCATCCCATTTCCCTGGACGGCTCCTGCATTTCGATTCGTAAATTTTCAAAGGAACCGATGAACATGCAGACACTGCTCGCCTATGGTTCCCTGTCAGATGAGATTGCAGAATACCTAGAGAAGCTGGTGATCGCCGGCTATAACATTTTTGTGTCCGGAGGGACAGGTTCGGGGAAGACGACATTCTTAAACGCATTGTCGGAATTTATTCCAAAAGATCAACGGGTGGTCACGATCGAAGATTCCGCAGAGCTTCAGCTAAACGGGATCGCAAATCTGGTTCGGCTTGAGACGAGAACGGCAGGGTTTGAAGGCGTTGCGCCGATCGGGATTCGTGATCTGATTAAGACGGCGCTACGAATGCGTCCAAGCCGTCTGATCGTGGGAGAATGCCGCGGTGCAGAAGCGATCGATCTTTTAAGCGCCAACAATACGGGGCATTCCGGAAGCCTTGGAACGGGCCATGCAAACAGTACGTACGATATGATCGGGCGATTGGAAACAATGGTTCTGATGGGAATGGAACTTCCGCTGCCCGCGATACGCAGGCAGATCGCATCGGGCATTGATCTTTTGATCCACCTTGGAAGGCTGCGTGATAAGAGCCGGAAAGTTTTGGAGATTGCGGAGCTTGCCGGTGTGGAAGACGGAGAAATCCGGCTGAATGTACTGTATCGTTTTGCAGAAGTCAGAGAGAAGAAAGGGCAGATCGAAGGAAAATGGGAAAAGACAGGATCTTTGATACACAGAGAAAAGTGGGAAGCTGCAGGATTTTAGAGCCAAACGACAGATGGAAAACGGCAGGAGCCGCACTTATGGCAAGCGGCGCGGCGGCGTATGTATGTTATCATTCGCCGTGGGGGCTTGGCGTTTTTCCGGCGGCGTATTTCCTTTTCGGAAAGTGTTTTAAAAGGCGTTGGGAGCATAGACGAAGAGCGGAGCTGAATCTGGAGTTTAAAGACTATCTGTATGCAGTCAGCGGAGCGCTGTCGGCAGGATATTCCGCAGAACGCGCATTTGTATCGGCACTGGGTGATGTCAGGCATCTGCACGGAGAAGACTGTATTTTGCTGAAACGGCTTGGACGTATGGAGCAGAGACTTTTCATGCAGGAGACGATCGAAACAATTCTGCGTGACTTTGCGGCGGAAAGCGGCAGTGAGGATATCGAAAATTTTGTTGAGATATTCTGTTTTGCCAAACGGGGCGGCGGAGATTTTATTCATCTGATTGCCGTTTCGGTCGGAAGGATTTGCGACAAGATTGAGGTGACGGAGGAAATATATACGGTAATGGCAGAAAAACGGCTCGAACAAAACATCATGTGCGTAGTACCGGCAGGCGTATTATTGTTTTTTCAGCTGACGTCACCGGAATTTATCGGTCTGCTGTATGGAAATTTGACGGGCATTTTGATTATGACAGCGGCATTGGTCCTCTATGCTGCGGCATTTGTTTTGGGAGTGCGTATGATGGAGGTTGAGGTGTAAGAATGATTCTATGTGGTATAGCCTGCCTGGTTCTGGCGGTTGTAATGATTTTAACGAGAACGCATCCGATGTTTCGAAACATCCGCAGTCCCTGCGCCCTGCTTATGTGTTTCTGCGTACTGGGAATACTGGCAGAGACGGCAGGCAGTATGGACGCGGGAGGGATCGCATCGGGAAAGTTAAGAAGAAAGGCTCCCGGGGAAGGCGAGGCAAAGACAGAGGCTTACGTCATGCTGCCGCAGGAAGATACGGAATATCCGATTTCCATTACTGTTGAAGAGCGCAGATACCGTAAGGGAGAAGAAGAGATGCTGATTGCGGCGGCAAAAAAAGAAATTTCTGAAAAATTCTGCGGAACAAACACATCTTTACGGCAGATCATTTCCGATCCGATTGTTTTGGAAAGCTGTCAAAACGGGAAAGTTTCGGCAGAGTGGACCTTTTCGGAGGAAACGATCATTTCCGCGCAGGGGCATATCGATCAGCATGCGCTTGGCGAAGATAAACAGAAGATAGAAGCGTTTGTCAGTTTAAGCTGCGGAGAAAGCGAGGAATTTTATCGGTTTTCTTTCTGGGTGGTTCCGAAAAAGAAAAGCAAAAAAGAACATTTACTATTAAAAATTAAAGAAGACATTGCGCGGCAGGAAGCAACTGAGGCATATGTCAGGCTGCCGGATTCCATAGACGGGAAACCGCTGAGATGGAAAGAAACATCCAACCGGCTGGCGGCTCAGTTATTTGGACTGGGTATACTGGCGGCAATGGCTCTGGCATATGTAAAAAAAGAGCAAAAAGAAAAACAGATACAAAGACAAAAACGCCGGCTGTTTTTGTCCTACCCGGATTTTGTCAGCACGCTTTCGCTGCTTTTGGGCGCGGGTATGACAATTTCCGGAGCTCTGCGGAAAATGAACCAGATGTATCAGCGGAAGAAAACGCAGGGCGCAGCCAAATCGGAGGTATACGAAGCGCTGGATCAAATGCTCTGTGAAATCGATAACGGCATGGGAGAGACGCGTGCATATCAGGAGTTTGCAAATCGCTGCGGCATCGGCGCATACAAAAAGCTGGTTTCCCTTCTGACACAGGGGCAGAAAGTAGGTAACCGCAGACTGATCGAACAGCTGCAAGAAGAAGCAGAGAGAGTATTTCTGGAACGCAAACAGGCAGCGCGCAAACTTGGGGAAGAAGCGGGAACGAAGCTGCTGCTTCCGATGATGATGATGCTTATGATCGTCATGGCAATTGTGACGATTCCGGCATTTTTATCCATGTATCAAAAATAAAAAGGAAAAGGAGAACACAGTATGAGAGGATGGAACGAATTTTTAATGGAAGAAGAAGCGAACGGCGTGGTAGAGGTCATATTGATTCTTGTCGTATTAATCGGAGCGGTTGTTATATTTCGCAAACAGCTGCAGTCGTTGGTAGGAGATCTGCTGGACTCTGTAGAAAAGAAAGCAAAAGCAATCACATGAAGACGTATGGAAAAAAAGACGCTTCCATAACGGTTTCCCTTTGTCTGGCGTTTACGGCAATTGCAGTATTGCTTTTAACGCTTGCAGAGGGGGCGCGTTATGACGGGCTTAAGGCAGACGCAGAAGATTTGACAAACCTTGCGGCGGAATCGCTGTGCGCCGGGTATCAGCCGTTTTTATTTGAACGATACCGGATGTTTTTTCTGGATGCCGGGTTTGGCCAGGGGAAATGGACGATGAAACATGCCGAAGATGAATTGAGAGACTTTTTCTGTGAAAATACTTCTGACGGAAATCGCAGGGACGGAATTTTTTTGTACGGCATGCATGCAGACGCGCAGGTTGACGGGTATCTGCTGGCAACGGACGGCGCGGGAACGGTCTTTGCAGTACAGGCTGCAAAGACGATGAAGAAGACGATCGGAGAGCGTGCGGCAAAAGAAATACGCAATCGGATCAAACAAGTGCAGAAAACGGAACAGGAAGCAGAAAACCCCGGGGAAGCAATTGATCATGCCAGGAAAGCGTTAGAAGGGCTGGAAGAAAAAACGCAGACAGAGGATGCGGGGGATGAGGCAAATCTTCTCGGGCAGGCGGAGCCGTTCCACAGGGAAGAGACGGAAAATCCGCTGGAGACGCTGAAACAACTTCAGCAGCAGGGAATCCTCACATTCGTAATGCCGCCGGGGAAAACAGTCTCTTCCAAAACGATTTCCGTGGATAACTGCCTGATGAAGCGAAAGTGCAGGAGCGGGAATTTAAAGCTAAAAGACTCCGCAGGATGGTATGAGAGGATTCTTATGCAGGAATTTATAAAGCCGCTGGCAGGCAGCGCGGTAAGTCCTGAAGAAACGGGCGTCCTTTCCTATGGAACGGAATATCTGATCTGCGGAAAGGACAGCGACGTTTCCAATTTAAAAGGAACGGTAAACAGGCTGCTGTTGCTGCGGGAAGCGGTCAATTATCTGTATTTGCAGACAGATCAGGCCAAACAGTCTGAATCGTTGGCGATTGCGGGCGCGATTGGCGGCGCTTTGGCGAATCCTGCAGTGGTTGCCGCAATACATCAGGGGATTTTGGCTGCATGGGCATATGTGGAAAGTATCAGCGACGTAAAAGGACTGCTCGCAGGAGGAAAAATACCGCTGATCAAAAGCCCGGACAGCTGGCATACGCGGCTTTCGGCATTCAGCGAGTCGCTTGCCGGGGAGTATGCGGGCGAGGCCAGAGGATTCACGTATGAAAATTATCTGGATGTGTTGTTATATGGAAAATCGCTCAAACAAATCGCATACCGCAGCATGGACCTGATGGAAAAAAATATGCAGCAGGAAAAACAATATGCGGCGTGCAGAATGGATTATATGGCAGCGGGAGTCCGTATTGCTGCAGAGTATGACGCAAAGCCGGTGTTTTTGGGCATATTCGGCGAAGACCGCGGCATTTGGTATCATTTTAAGGAACAGTCGGAATATTTATATGAGCATTGATGCAGTATGCGGATATAAGGGGGCGTCTCTATGTCAAACGTAACTATGACAAAAAAAATCTCTCAGCCTGTAGAACATAGGAGTGGTATGTATGCCATGCAACCGTCCGATGCAGGGACGTTCCCTTGTATCCGCATGGAAGCGTCCTATCTGGTGGAAACTGCCGCAGCACTTCCTTTTTTTGCGGCATGTATAGCGGTAATGCTGTTCTTTTTTCAAGTGTTGTCGATACAGCAGGAGGTGGGGAACGCTCTGCTGGTCTCTGCCAGGGAACTTTCTGTACTCCTGTGTGAGGAAGAAGTGACGGATGCAGGCGGATATGCGGCGGCAAAAGGGCTGTTTATTAAGAATTTACCGAAAGATTCGGCAGCGGAATATTTTGTCCGGGGAGGAAGAATCGGAATTTCTCTGGCAGGGTCAGATCTTTCGGGAGAATATATTGTATTAAGAGCGGATTATGGGATTCGGATTCCGGCAGGGTTTTTCGGAAGACGGGATATTCCTGTCACGCAAAGGATCAAGTGCAGAAAATGGGCGGGCAGGACGGGGATATCTGCTGTCGAAGATATAGTATATCTTACGCCGTCCGGCGATGTATACCATAGAAAGAAGACCTGCAGTTATCTGACGCCGGTAGTTCACAGCGTAAACGGAACGAACATAGCGCAGGCAAGAAATGCGGACGGGGGAAAATATTATCCGTGCAGCACGTGTATAAAACGCAAACATCCGAATAACGGGGCGGTATATATCACAAAATATGGAGACCGGTACCATAGCAGAAGGGACTGCAGAAAAATAAAACATACAATTCTTGCGGTCCGAATATCGGAAGCTGCAGGCAAACGAGCCTGCAGCAAGTGCGGAAGGGAGTAGAATATGATACAGGCATACGTGCTGTTGGGAACACTGGGCGTACACAGCGTCGAGGATATCAGAGAAAAGAAAATAAGCGTCACAATTACGCTGTTTTCCGGAATTGTTGGAATTATACTGCATCTGCTGTTTCAAAACCAGAGTATTTATGCAATGCTTGCGGGAATGCTGCCGGGAATCGGTATTTTTATTCTTGGCAGACTGACAAAGGGGAAAATCGGAATGGGCGACGGACTGGTTTTTATGCTGACGGGATTATATCTGGGGCTTGAGGATAATTGCATGCTGATGGCGCTGTCGTTTTTGCTGGCGGGAATATTCGCATTTTTTTGGGTGACCATACGTCATGGCAAAAAAAACGAAAAAATACCCCTGATTCCGTTTTTGTTTGCAGGTTACAGTTTGATGATGTGGATCTAAGTAGGAGGATACATGAAAAAAGCAGAAGCTTCTTATACAGTGGAACTTGCGCTGCTCCTTCCGGCAGTCCTGCTTGCACTGCTGCTCCCGGTTTATATGGGATATGAACTCTATAGAGAGACCGTACAAGCGTCCGTCTGTGGTTATGACACAGCGTTTTGTGCGGAGGAAAAGGTACGGGCGGTTCGGTTTGCGAGAAATATGTCGGAGGAATGGAAATGACAGAATACAGAAGGTATCAGGGAAAAAGCTATATGATCTTAAAAGACCATGTAAAAACAGGCGGATTTGAATATCGAATTCTTTCAAAACAGACGATTCGGGGGCTGCTGCCGGTTCAGGTTTCAGAGGATAACGGCCAGAAGCGGTTCTGGTATGAGATCAGTGGAAAGCAGTCGTTGGACGACTGGTTTGGAATCAAAAAACCGGGCGGCAGTTTTTTAAGACAATTTATGGAGTCGCTTACAGAGACGATTCGGCGTGCGGGGGATTATCTGCTGTATGACAGCGGAATTTCTCTAAGTCCGGAAGAAATTTTTATTGATCCCGTGAAAGAAGAACTTGCGTTTTGCTACAAACCATTTGACAAAAAGCCGTTTATGGAGTCGCTGCGCGGGTTTATGGAATATTATCTTTCGCATATGGCGCATCAGAACAGAGCGGAGGCGCAGAAATGTTACGATGTATACGAAAAATGCCAGTGCAGACATACACTGCCAGAAGAGCTTCTGCAGATTTTATTTGAACGTGAGGATACCGGGCCGGCTGTGCAGGAGGTGACTTGCGAACCGATTCCGGAAAAAAAGACGGTGTGGAAAGATCGGATATTTCGGGAAGAACGATGGAAGCACATGTTTTCATTTGGGCAAAAGAAAAAAGCTGCGGCGGAGCCGGTGGTATTTGAGCCGGAGGACTGTCAGAAAGAAGAGGCCAATCCCACTGTCTTTTTGGGGAGCGAAACGCCCTGTGTAATAGGAGAACTCAGATATGAAGGGATGGGAGAAGAAAAAAACATCAAAATAACAAAGTCCCTCTTTCTGGTTGGAAGCCTGGAAGATCAGGCGGATGGAATCATTTCAGCGGATACGGTCAGCAGAATTCATGCAAGAATTACAAAAGAGGGGGAAGACTATTATCTGGAAGATATGAACTCTACCAACGGAACCTCGCGGAACGGTACGCCGCTTCATTATAAAGAAAAAGTAAAATTGGAGAAAAACGATAAAATCCTGTTTGCAAAAGAACGTTACCGATTTGTATAAAGACTTGAAAAAATCCCGGCATGCCTTATAATAAAATGGAATATGAAAAAGACAGGGGTATTCCATGGAGAAAGACACACAAAGAAAACTTCCGGTGGTAACGGTGATTTTGATCGGAATGAATCTAGGAATCTGGCTTGTGTTAGAGATCTGCGGCGATACGCAGGACACAGAATATATGTTGCGCTGCGGCGCCGCATATACGCCGTACCTGATAGAACGGGGAGAATGGCAGCGGATGTTCAGCTGTATGTTTCTCCATTTCGGCGCGGATCATCTGATCAACAATATGCTGATGTTGGGATTGATGGGAATGCGGCTGGAGTATGTCATGGGAAGTATTCCGTACGGATTGCTTTATATCCTTTCCGGTCTGTGCGGGAGCTTTCTTTCTCTGTATCAGGAGGTTCGGACGGGAGAGTTTGCCGTTTCGGCAGGCGCATCAGGGGCTGTATTCGGAATCGTCGGTGCATTGATCGCATGGGCGCTTTGGCATAAAGGAAAAGTGGAAGGGTTATCGGTCCGGGGACTGCTCGGCATGGCGGCGCTTAGCCTGTATTATGGCTTTACGTCGGCAGACGTGGATAACTGGGGACATATCGGAGGGCTTTTGGGAGGATTCCTGTTGGGATGTATTGTTTCGCTGATTTCAAAAGCCATTGATTTTATACGCAAAAAACCATATACTATACAGTGAAAGTGTGTCTGTCAAAACAAGACTGTAATAGACTGATTTCCTGGGAGATACCTTTTGAATATGGAAAAATCTTTGGATGGAGGTTGCAATGAAAATCAATATATATTACGGCGGAAGGGGATTACTGGACGATCCTACACTATACGTGCTGGGGAAAATGGAAGATGTGTTAAAGGAGCTTCGTGTTTCCGTAGAACGGTTTAATATATTTGAACATAAAAGCGAAATTTATACGCTCCCCCATACGTTTAAGGAGGCAGACGGGATTATTCTGGCAACTACGGTGGAATGGCTTGGCATCGGCGGCTACATGCAGCAGTTTTTAGACGCATGCTGGCTGTACGGCGACAAGGAACTGATCAGTTCTTTGTATATGCAGCCGATCGTAATGTCTACCAGCTACGGGGAGAGGGAAGGCGTGATGACGTTGGAAAATGCATGGGTAATCCTCGGCGGACAGCCCTGCAGCGGTCTTTGCGGATATGTGGAGGATCTTGTGAGCTTTGAGATGAATCAGGAATATACGCTGATCATTGAGAAAAAGGCGGAAGACCTTTACCGTTCGATTTCCCAGAAAATCAAAGCGCTTCCCAGCAGCAACCAGGCGATGAAACAGACGGTGCTGCGTACGCAGTCTATGGATTTAACGCCGCAGGAAAGCGAACAGCTGTCCAAGTATGTATCCGACGATACGTATGTCAAAAAACAAAAGGAAGATATTGAAGAGCTGGCTTCCATGTTTAAAGATATTCTCGGGAAAAGCAGTGAAGAGGAAGATAAAATGTTTGTTAAGGAATTTGAAAGTCATTTTATTCCGCAGGAAGGTTTTCAGGCGTCGTATTTATTTATGATCGAGGGCAAAAAACAGCCGCTGTTACTGGATGTGGGTGAGCGAGAGCTGACCTGTGCGTACGGGAACCGGGAAAATATTGACGTATATGCAAAGTTGAGCCTTGACGTTATGAGCAGTATTGTCAACGGAAGAATGACGTTTCAGCGGGCATTTATGACGGGAACTATGACGGCAAAAGGGAATTTTAAGACGCTGCGCATGCTCGATACGGTGTTTAATTTTGATATGAAATAAACGCAGGGACAGGTTTTGCAGAATCAGCCGCAGGGAAGATATATGGAAAACGTACAGCCGTCTCCGGGTCTGGAATCTACAAGGAGTTTTCCGCCGTGCGCTTCGATCATCTGTTTGCTGATCAAAAGACCAAGTCCCGTACCGCCTTCTTTGGTCGTCTCAAACGGAGAGAACAGTTTCGGAAGGTATTCCGATGCAATTCCTCCGCCGCAGTCGATCAAGTCCAGGCGGATAAAAGAGCCGCTGATACATCCGTTGAGCCGGATGGTTCCGGTTCCGTTCATTGCTTCGTAAGAATTTTTGACCAGATTAAAAAGCGCGCGTTTAAAACGGTGCGGGTCGATGTACAACTGCGGAAGAGAAGGCTCTAACGCGATTCGGCAATGAAACGAGTCGGAATCAAACAGAGATAAAAAGGACCGGATCAGCTCCGGCAGGAAAATTTCAAGGGATATTTTCTCTGTATTTAAGTCATTGCACAGCCGGGCAGAGGACAGTTCGATCAGCATCTGTTTTAAGGAGGAAAGTTCCTGAATAGAATCTTCCCAGTGCGGATACGATTTTATTTCGGGATGTGATTTTTCTACCAGCTGCAGCGAGCTGTTGATAAAAGTAATGTTATTTTTTATTTCATGAAAGATTTTTTCATAATCTTGATTTGTCATATAAATGCCTCCAGTAGTATGCGCCAGAAGTCCCATAATCAGTATAACATATTCAAAATATTGTTACAATATAAGGAATAATACAAAATTCGACAGAAAAAAGGAGTAGATGATATGAAAGAAGAGAATTGCATATTCTGTAAACTTGCATCGGGAGAGATCCCGTCCCATACGATTTATGAAGACGATACATTCCGTGTGATTTTAGATGCTGCGCCGGCATCTAAGGGGCATGCGCTGATTCTTCCGAAAGAGCATTATAAAGACCTGTATCAAATAGATGAAACCGTTGCGGGGGAAGCAATGAAGCTTGCCAAAAGAATGGCCGCCGATATGACGGCGAAACTTGGGTGCGACGGCTTTAATTTAGTGCAGAATAATGGGGAAGCGGCCGGACAGACGGTATTTCATTTCCATCTGCATTTGATTCCAAGATATCAGCATATGAAAAATAAGGATATCCTGATCTGGAATCATGAGACGTTTACAGAAGAAGAGATGAAAGAAATCTGTCAGGAGCTGCGCTAGCGCGCAAGCTCCTTTTCGATTAGATTAAGAATTGTCTGAATGGAATCCATCTGACCGCTTTCTGCCATTGCCGAACGATAAGAAGCTTTTTTGGCAGAAACGGTTTCTATGGCCTGCAGAAGGCTGTCCGGAGAGAGATTTTCTTCTTCGATTACATAGGAAAATCCCTGTTTTTCAAATGATTTTGCGTTTAAGATCTGATCGCCTCTGCTGGCGGCGGCAGAAAGCGGAATCAGGATATTCGGTTTGCGCAGAGCGAGCAGTTCACAGATTGCGTTTGCGCCTGCGCGGGAAATGACGATGTCCGCCAATGCAAACATATCTTTCAGCTGTTGGCTGATGTATTCAAATTGCGCATAACCTTCGGTAGAAATCAGACGGTCGTCAAGATTTCCTTTGCCGCACAGATGGATGACCTGATATTTTTTCAACAGTGCAGGAAGCTGTGCACGGATTGTTTCGTTAATTACTTTGGAACCGCTGCTGCCTCCGATTGTTAAAAGTACCGGCCGATCGGTACGAAAGCGGCAGTACGAACGTGCGTGTTCGGGATTTCCCGATAAAAGCTCCTGACGGATCGGGGAGCCGGTCAAAACAGCTTTATCCTTTGGAAGATATTTTAGTGTTTCCGGAAAGTTGCAGCAGACTTTTCGGGCTGCAGGTATGGCGATTTTATTGGCGAGCCCCGGCGTAAGGTCGGATTCATGGATAATAGCAGGGATTTTACAGAATCTGGCTGCCAAAACGACCGGTACCGAGACGAAGCCGCCTTTGGAAAATATAATGTCCGGTTTTAATTTGTGCAGCAGGCGGATTGCCTGGCCGAGACCTTTTAATACTTTGAACGGGTCGGAGATATTTTTTAAATCCAGATAGCGGCGGAGTTTTCCGGAAGAAATTCCGTAGTACGGAATGCCCGCCGCCTCGATCAGTTCTTTTTCCATGCCGCGGTACGAGCCGATGTAACGAATATCGTAGTCCGCTTCTTTGAGAGCCGGGAGCAGGGCGATATTCGGAGTAACGTGACCGGCAGTGCCGCCGCCGGTTAAAATAATTTTTTTCATAATGGATTACCTGTTGCCTTTCTTGCTGATATTTAACTATATTATACTCCTGTTCCAAAATGTCAAGAAAAGACTTGTAAAAACCGAAAGATACTTTAAAATAAGGATATGATACGTAAAGAAAGGAAGACGCAGGAAATATGCGTGGAAAATATTTTCGGTATTTATTTGAGAGCCTGGACGGGGAATTACTGCATACGGGCAGTATTTATGATAAAGAAAAGCAGAATATGATCACTTATATCTACATGGTCGGAAGTTACTGCCGGAACGGGGCGCAGTCCAGAAGCACAAAACTTTTTGCGCAAGGCGACGGGATTCCGGAACAGATCGATCTTTTGGTCATGGGAGGTTATACGGTACAGGATATTATACAACTGATCGGGATCGTCAAACATCATCGGATTAAAAAAGTGATTTTACCGTATCTGGCGCCGATTCAGCGGCTGGTTTTGGTAGAAGAATTAAAAGACAAAAGGGTGGCAGAGAAAGAAGCGATACGATTTCTGCAGGATCCCTACTGCTTTCTGAAAGAATATCAAATCGGAAGGATATATTTTCTGTACGGAAACGGGGCTCTGATTGACCGTGAGCCGGAAGAATTGGAACACGGCGTTCATTTTGAACGTGTAGACCCAAAATCGCTGCAGTTGGTTCAGGAAATGGAAGGATATGCGGTTCCCGTTGTACGTGCGGGGTATATCGTCGAAAACGGCTGGTTGTTTTATTTTGGCGTGTATGGGCTGGACATTCGCATTGTGTCCAATTTTACCAGAGATTATTTCAGCCACATGGAAAATATTGACGAGCTGTCGGAAAATATTCATGAGGATTATATCAGTCATATGAAACGGTTGTTGTCGGAGTATTTGAGCAAGTTTGGAAGTTCTCCCGCAACTACGTTGGCGATGTATGCAGGACCATTATATGCAAATCCCGAAGAAAATGATATTTTTATGACGGAAAAGGAAAGTGTCGGAGAAGAATGCAGAAGCTTACGGGTCAGATGCAGGGGAGACGACCGATGTATGTGTACGGTGAGCTGTATCTACCAGAAAGATTATGATATGATACGGTCTCAAACAGAAAAAGACAGATGGGTATCCAGATTTGGAATTTTCATGCTAGGAAATGTCAATTTGAACCGATACCTTTCGGAAATTGCAGCCAGATTCTTTCGGTTCCGGTTTCGAATCCGAGGTGTGAGCGTTCCGAATTGCGGAAGCGGCGAGGACTGGAACCATAAAATCCTGAATTTGACTCCGGGAAACAGCAGGATTTATTGGATCTGCAGTAAAAATGACATTACTTCCGTTGGCGTAGTGAGCGATATTGTATTAACCAAATCCAACTACCGTTTTCTTGCGGTGGACGAAACGATCGGCTGCTGTTTTTCCGGCTATATTATTCCCAAAGAAGACATAGACTGACAGAAATCGGATGATAAATTGTAAATACAGGGGTTCTCTCCATATAAGATGTCAGAACTTGCGACGAAAATATGGAATCGGACTCTTTTCTTGTCCACCTTTTTTTTCTATAATAAAGATACATCCGAAAGCATTGGCAGGGATCGCAACAGCAGAGAGCCTGCGTGCAGAGAAATTCGGAAGTAAAGAAAAAAGAGGGAGGCATCGTTATGCTGCAGGATGAGATCGTACTGTACATCAGAGAAAATCCGGTATTGACGGCGGTTATTGCCGGAACTGCCGTTATCTTATTATTGCTTTTGGTATTGATTCAGGTGACGAGAACGAGAAGAGAAGTACATAAAATCTGTAAAAAGATCCGGAAATATTTCGACGTGATCTTAACGGAAGATGTACCGGAGGCGGCAGAGGCGCCAAAAGATTCGGAAGAAGGTACACAGATCCCTGTGTATCAGACGAGTGAAGAAAGAATGGAGCAGGGAGAAGACAGGGAAACAGAGGATATCAAGCTTTTGATGGATGTCATTTCAGAAGTTTTTTAGGTCTTGAACAAAGGAGAAGTGTTTGCTAAAATAGTAACTGCAAAATACTGGATTTTATAGATAAAGGAGCGTTCATCATGAGTAAAGTTGTTTTGGATTATTCAAAAGCAGCCGGATTTATCAGTGAAGAAGAAGTCGGCTATATGGGCAAATTGACAGAGGATGCAAAGGAGCAGCTTGTATCAAAAAGCGGCGCCGGGAACGATTTTGTAGGATGGATCGATCTTCCGGTGGATTACGACAAGGATGAATTTGAACGGATAAAAAAGGCGGCGCAGAAAATTCAGTCGGATTCGCAGGTGCTCATTGTAATCGGAATCGGCGGTTCGTATTTGGGAGCCCGGGCTGCGATTGAATTTTTACGGCATGGATTTTATAACAACCTCTCCGCAGAAAAAAGGAAAACGCCGGAAATTTACTATGCGGGAAACAGTATCAGCGGCGCGTATCTGGAAGGGCTTTTGGATGTAGTGGCGGATCGGGATTTCTCTGTCAACGTAATCTCAAAATCCGGAACTACGACGGAACCGGCAATTGCGTTCCGTATCTTTAAGAAAAAACTGGAAGAAAAATACGGGAAAGCAGAAGCGGCAAAGCGTATCTATGCGACCACAGATAAAGAAAGGGGCGCATTGAAGAAGCTTGCAACGGAAGAGGGATATGAAACGTTTGTCGTACCGGACGATATCGGCGGACGGTTTTCTGTCCTGACAGCAGTCGGACTGCTTCCGATCGCAGTCAGCGGCGCGGATATCGACCAGCTGATGGCAGGCGCGGCAGAAGGAAGGAAACTGGCAATCGAGCAGAAATTTGAAGAAAACGACGCGTTAAAATACGCTGCGATCCGCAATATCCTGCTGAGAAAAGGCAAAGAGATCGAAGTGCTTGCCAATTATGAGCCGTGTCTTCATTATGTATCCGAATGGTGGAAACAGCTGTACGGCGAGAGCGAAGGAAAGGATCAGAAAGGAATTTTCCCGGCATCCGTTGACCTTACGACAGATCTGCATTCGATGGGGCAGTTTATCCAGGACGGCGCCAGAAATCTGTTTGAAACCGTAATGAGTATTGAGAATGCCAGAGGAAATGTCGTGATCGAAGAAGAGGCGGCAGATTTGGACGGTTTAAATTACCTTGCGGGCAAAGATATGGATTTTGTCAATAAGAACGCAATGAACGGAACGATTCTTGCGCATACCGACGGCAGCGTGCCGAATCTGATGATTAAAATTCCCGAACAGAACGAATTTTATCTGGGTGAATTGTTCTATTTCTTTGAATTTGCGGTCGGCGTCAGCGGGTATCTGCTGGGTGTGAATCCGTTTAATCAGCCGGGCGTGGAAAGTTATAAAAAGAATATGTTTGCATTGCTTGGCAAGCCGGGTTATGAAGCGGCCAGAGAGGAATTGTTAAAGAGACTCTAATCGATAAAAAAGGGCAAAAAGCAACGTGTAACAGACGGGGGCGGCAGCGAGGGTTAAGAATCTTCGCTGCCGTTTTGTTTGGAAAATAATTATCAGGGGGGAAGCCTATGAAGCGAAAAACCGTATTGATCACAGGAGCTTCCAGGGGAATCGGGCGCGCCGCCGCGGCGGCATTTGCCAAAGCAGGGTATGACCTTGTATTAAACTGTATTCATTCGGAAAAAGAACTCAGGCGGTTTTCTCTGGAACTGGAAGAAGATTTTCATATTCAAACGCTTTGCTGCTGCGGAGATATCGCCAGCTATGCGTTTGTCTGTGAAATGTTTGAAAAAGTCAGGGAATTCTGCCAGGGAGTCGATATTTTGATCAACAATGCCGGGATTTCTTATATCGGTCTGTTGAGCGAGATGCACTATGAGGAATGGGAGCGCATGCTGCATACAAATCTTACGTCGGTTTTTTCCTGCTGTAAATGCGCCGTTCCTTATATGATATCGCAGAAGGAAGGCAAGATTATCAATATTTCTTCCGTATGGGGGATTTCCGGCGCATCCTGTGAAGCGGCTTATTCGGCGGCGAAGGGAGGCGTCAACGCGCTGACGAGGGCGTTGGCAAAAGAACTTGCCCCCAGCAATATACAGGTCAATGCCGTTGCCTGCGGCGTAATAGATACAGATATGAATGCTGCATTAGATCTTTCGGAACGAAAATCCCTGGAAAATGAAATACCGGCAGGTTATTTTGCAAAACCGGAAGAAGTTGCCGCGTTTCTCTGTCAGTTGGTTTTGGCACCGTCTTATTTGACCGGGCAGGTCATTCGTTTTGACGGAGGGTGGTTATAAAATTCAGATAATTTCATAAATGAGCATTCAATCCGCGTTGTGCGTAGTGTGTTCGGTACGAATAGTTATTATTCGCATTTTGCATATTTCCAGGGTGCCAGATACAGCCTTGCTTTAAAATGACTCTCGTCAGAGAGGGGGAATATGTTTGGACATCGGAAGACAATTGCGTAATCTGCTGGATCAGGAAAGGATCTCACAAAAAGAGCTGGCAAAGGCGCTGAATATTTCGGATTCCACGTTAAGCGGTTATGTCAAAAACCGCAGGCAGCCGGATGCCAAAACGGTGATCCGAATTGCGTCTTATTTTCATACAACGACAGATTACATTTATGGCCTGACCTCTGTACGAGATCCGATCACTATTCCCTATAACGCAGAAGAACGCCATTTGGTCAATATTTACCGGGCAATTCCGGAAGATAAAAGACCTCTCTATATCGAAACGGGAAGAGTGTTTTCCCTGTACGGAAAAAATAAAAAGAAAAAAGATAAGACCCGGCGGGCTTGAAAGGAAAAGCCTGCCGGGTGTTTTTTTGATACTGCAGAGTTTATGATTTTTTTTGATAGATGCGTTTGGAAACGAGAAAGGAAATCAGGTTGCATACGATCGTAAATGTCAGTATGCCGGACAGTAAGACCCCGGGGGTAATCTGTATCCGGGTCAAATCCATATGTTCCAGACATGTGAGGGAGGCGATGATTGCGGTAACGGAGAACAGAATAAACAGGTAACGGCCCCTCTCCACGCCGATCCAGAACATAAACGGAAGATTTACAGACTGGATAATCGTAGACGCACAGGCGACGCCAAGGAGTACCATCCAGTCTTCGGCGCCTGGCATGGGGTGATTTAAGCCTGTAAACAGTATCTTACCGCAGAAAACCAAAAAAGACATACAGAAAACACAAAGATACCCGATGATATATTTACTGCCCACAATATCTTTTGCCGAATAGGGCAGCATATCCGCAAGTTTGTTCCACTTGGAGCGCTCGTCGTAGGACAATGCGGTAAGCGGCAGCATCGCCGAGTAAAAAATGGCATAGGAAAACAGAAAGTCATTTTGGATAAAGGATATGATAACGGCAAATATCAAAAACAGTTTCGTTTCTTTGATCATGGTATAAGCGTCTTTGATCAGTAAACCTCTCATAACTTAGCCCTCCTTTTTGGCGAAAAACAGCATAATATCTTCAATTCCGGCTTTTTCTACGTCAAAGGCGTCTGAAATACGGCTCCGCCGGACAAAAAGCTCTGTAGCATATTTACCTTCCCGCCTGCCTAAAACGGCTTCCTGCGGTACGTGAAGCGCCTGGCTGCTTGTGGTATGCAGAATACCGTATTCTTCCAGCAAAACATCTTTTTCTTCGCAAAACAGTAAGCTGCCGTGATGCAGATAAGCAATGTAGTCGCAGATTTTTTCCAGATCGCTGATGATATGGGAAGAGAGTAATACGGAGTGCGCTTCGTCTCTCGTAAAATCGTTGAAGATCTCCAGTATTTCATCCCGGATAACGGGATCCAGGCCGCTGGTGGCCTCGTCCAGAATCAAAAGTTTCGGTTGATGGGACAGCGCCACGGCGATGGCGAGTTTCATTTTCATGCCTCTGGAAAATTCTTTGAATTTTTTCTTTTCCGGCAGGTCAAACTGTTTGAGGTAATCATAAAAGCGATCCTCCTGCCAGTTGCGGTAGGTGTGCCGCATAATGCGGCTGACATTTGCCGGGCTTAACACTTCGGGATAGTAGGCTTCGTCCAGAACGATGCCGATGTCTTCTTTCACCTGCTTAAAATCTTCAGACGTGTTGTTTTTGCCCAGTACGAGGATTTCTCCGGTTTCTTTTTGTACCGTATTCATGATCAGCTGTATCGTTGTGCTTTTGCCTGCGCCGTTTTCCCCGACAAGTCCCATAATACATCCGGAAGGAAGTGAGAGACTGACATCGTTTAAGCGAAACGATGCGTAGGATTTTGTCACATGCTTCATTTCAATTGCGTTCATTCTTCTACCTCCAATATGCGAAAAATTTCCAGCAGTTCATCTTCGGAAAGGCCGCAGCTTCTTGCCAGCCTGCGGATTTCCCGGATATGCGCCTCGATTTTTTTCAGATTTTCTTCCCGGATCAGTTCCCGGTTGGTACCCGCGACAAAACAGCCTTTGCCGCCTACCGTATGGACAAAACCTTCCCGCTCCAGTTCGTCGTAGGCGCGCTTTGTGGTAATTACGCTGATTCGAAGATCTTTTGCAAGTCCCCGGATCGACGGAAGCATTTCACCTTCGGTCAGGGAGCCGTTTAAGATCATATCCTTGATCTGAGAATAAATCTGTTCGTAAATGGGCTGGCTGCTGGAGTTTTTAATAATAATATCCATGTTCCTAACCGCCTTTCTGTATATAGACAGTATATACAGTTAAAACGCATATGTCAACTGTTTTTATCAAAAAAACAGAACCCGTGCATCAGGTTCTGTTTTCCTTCCGTATACTGCGGATCATTGCCGCATATTGTGCGGATCTTTTTCCTGTGTCAGAGAGACGACTGCGCTGATACTGCCGAAGATCAGCCCGGATACCGGCCAGATGATCCAGGTCATGCCCCACTGCATCGTAAAAAAACTTACCGTAAGATAGACTGCCGTAATGATGGGCCAGTAAATGGATGCCAGAATGGAAATCCTACGGTCTTTTTTCTTTTTTTCGCGAAGGGACATGGAGGGCTTTTTTTTGAGCAGCAGTTCGTAAGCGCTGTGTTTTACGCCGGCAAAAATAAGTAAAAATACGCCGCCAGCTACCAGGGCAAACAAAGATGCGCCGGATAATTCGCTGATCCAATGCAGCGAAGTATACGAAAACAGGCTGTCAAAAAGGATGACTGGAACGACGCTTACGATACATAAGATTATTCCGCCGGATACCATTTTGCCGAATGTATGGGAGTAATCTTCAAAATCCTGCGACAAAGCGGTTTGCGCGGCGGCGTCCAGCAAAAGATGTTTTTTCTTGAATTCTTCATAGCGCTGATTGGAGATACTGCCGAGAATGAAAATACCCACGGCAACCGCCACAATCAGGAACATAGAAATTCCGCCGATTGCATCGCCGATACGATGGGCCAAAAATCCGCCTTCTTCTAAAGCGTTCATGATGCAGGCGGGAATCGGAGATAGAATGCACAGGGCGACGCCTGCGGCGATTTTTAATCCAAACGTTTCCTGCGCTTTGGCGTATTCCTGCGCCTGTGCCAGCGTCAGATTTTTTTCTTCTTCCAGATCCAATGCGTCGGCATTCGCTGCGGATGATTTCGGATCCAATCCGAGATCGGCTGCAATTTCTTCCATGCTGCCGAATTCGGAAATTACGATGCCGATGGCTTCATTTTCGGATTTGCCCTCCGCTTTTAATTCATGGTATTTATCCTCCATAATGCCAAAAAGTTCGTCTCTTGCTTTTTGCAGCTGCAAAGTGTTGGGATAATTCCGAAACAGGTTGTCGATGTAACTGATGATTGTCTCCATAAATAAGCGCCTCCTATTGCCTGAATTTTTCTACGACTTCTTTTGTCAAATCCCATTCGGCGCATTTTTCCTGATAATAGCTGCGCCCCGAATCTGTGATTCGATAGTAAGTCCGCCGTTTTCCGTTTGTTTTGTTTCCGAAAAAAGATTCGATATAACCGTTTTTTTCGAGCCTTGTAAATGCCGAATAGAGGGTGGTCTCTTTGATGATATATTTGCCGCGGCTTTTTTCTTTGATTGCTTTTGAAATTTCATATCCGTAGGACGGCTCTTCTAAGATCAGCCGCAGGATAATCATATCATTGTAGCCGCGTATACCGTCGCTGCTTATCATATACGGCGTCTCCTTTCTCTGGTATTACGACTGTCGTAGTAATTTGATGAATACAGCGTAGCACAATTACTACGACAGGTCAAGTAATTTTTTCAAATTCCATATGGGACAAATAGAGTTCCTGAAAATGTTTGTCGGCTGCCAGAGGAACATCGACGGCGTCTGCGGCCAGTTCGGAGAGAACGGCGTCTGTCTGTTTTGCGAGATAGAAAAGGGCGCCCGTTAAGGAGGTATTTCCGGCGGCTGTGGTTTTAGAAACAAGTTTTTTCGGAAGGATACCGACGGAAGCGGCTTTTGGAATATTCAAATAGTATCCGAAGCCTCCGGCAAGAAAAACCTGTTCGATTTTATCACAGGATATGCCGGCTGTCAGCAGCAGAATTTCGATGCCGGCGCGGATGGCTGCTTTCGCCATCTGGACTTCGCGGATATCGCGCTGGGTAAAAAGAATTGTTTTGCCGCTCATTGTATTGGCAAGCGGGTAACCTTTTTCAAAATATGCTTCCTTAAGCTTTCCGGTCTTGTCTATGATCTCTGCCGAAAGAAGTTCGGAAACTGTTTCGATTACGCCTGTGCCGCAGATTCCGATTGGAGGCATGTCTGCGACCGTGCAGACGCTTGGCCCTTCTTCCCCTATGGAGACGTTTGCAATGGCGCCGGGGATGCTTCCGGTACCCCATCGGATATTGCCGCCTTCAAATACGGGGCCGGCGGCTGTGGAAGCGGTAAAAAGGCGGTGATTGTCAAACAGCGCCAGTTCGCCGTTCGTACCGAGATCCAAAAACAGACAGGAGCCGTTTCGCGCCCGTGTGCTTAACGTAGAGAGTCCGGCGGTGATATCGGCTCCGACAAACGCGGAGATACCCGGCAGCAAAATAACGTCCGGCGTACCTGCATCAAAAGAGGCGCCGAAGGCTTCCGTAAAAGAAAGGACCTCTCGTTCGAGGGTTACGGGAGAAAAGGGATAGCGGCAGAATCCTTCGCAGGAATACCCCCGCAGCAGATGAAGCATTACGGTATTTGCCGCAATTACAATTTTCTGCAGTCGAATGGTTTGTGCCGGGCACTGGTTCAACAGCGCGTCGATGCCCCGCAGCAGGTCTTTTTGTATGGTTTTCTGCAGTTGATCTTTTTTTCCTTCGTTGGAAGCTTGTATCCGGCGAATGACGTCTGTGCCGAAGGCGCGGCAGGAATTTATGGCTGTATGGGAAGCTGCGCAGATTCCGGTGTGCAGATCCAAAAGGGCAAAAGCGATCGTTGTCGTTCCGATATCTATGGCAATTCCGTAGCTGCCTGGAGCATATCGGGCTTGTTCGGCAAGAGGTACGTAAGAGGTGCGCCCTTTTAGAATTTGAAATGCCGTTTCTTCTGCCTGGGGTATGAGGACGGACAGGTCGTCCTCCAGTCGAATGCTGCAGGCGAGCCGCATACCCTGGTTTAATTCTGCTTCGGAAAATATGAGCTTATCTTCGGGAGAGACGCCGACGCTGCCGGATCGGACAGTTACGCCGCATTTACCGCAGGTTCCCGCTCCGCCGCAGTCCGCCGAAACCGGTATCCGGTGTTCTTGCAGGACATCAAACAGACGGCTTCCTTTTTTGCAGGAAATGGTACGGGGACTCGTATGCGTTCCGTCCGTCCGGATTTGCTCGATCTGCAAATTTACGGAAGAATGGAAGCCGCACCGGGGATGACGGCACTTGCCGCAGTCATGTCTCGGCACTTTTTTTGGGGCAAGTTCGTCCAGTTCAAAGATAAGGCTCATAGATTTTTCGGGTGAGAGCATATAACCTTCCGTGAGGGAGAGACCCAGGGTACGGTCTGCATCCAAAGCTTCAAAAACAGCTTTCTGTGTGTGCATGGGAAGGTCAGAAGGAAGTTCCAGCCGCCTTAAAATGCCGCAGTTTTTTTCCCGGCAGAGTGTCAGCATGGCAGAGTGGAGCTGTTCTTCCCATGCAAACAGGCAGCTGTCTGCCATTGCGTTCAGAAGAGAAGCGGCGAGCGGATCTCCGTCTGCGCCATAACGGTCGATCAGGCGTTGGATACTGCTTCCGATGGTGAGCATGGCGCAAAGCAGAAGAGCGTCAGGATTATAATGATCCGAATGCAGTATATTTTTCCGCTCCTGTATGCACAAAGCGGCTTTTGGAAGCGTGTGTAGTTTCAGTTTCGGCAGAAGCCGGTCATAAAGTTCTGTGATACCCGATACATCCAGCGCCGTATGCGTGCCGGCAAAAAGGGCAGTTACCGTATCCGGGGGCGGAATGATGGGTTTTCCTGTGAGAATGCGGATGTCTTTCATAGGTCTGGTACTCCGTTTCTTAAAAATTACTGGCTGCTTTATTCTATAAGTAAATTTCGATTATATTTTCCGCTCTTTAACCTGTGGAAAAGCATTTTCTAATCAAAATCCTGGGAAAAGAAAAAGGAAGGAACCGTCTTTGTTCGATCGGGTTCCTTCCCGGGATATGTCTGCCGTATCGTTAACCCGGCGCAGGAACTGCGGGGCGGGGCAGCAGATTAGAATTTTGGAAGAGAATCAAAGCCCGGCTGTAAATCTTCGTCTGTCGGGATATAGTCTGTCATTTCTCCGTTGTTGTATTTTTCGTAAGCGACCATATCAAAATATCCGGTTCCGGTTAATCCGAATACGATGGTCTTTTCTTCTCCGGTTTCTTTGCATTTTAAGGCTTCGTCAATTGCAACGCGGATTGCGTGGGAGCTTTCCGGAGCCGGAAGGATGCCTTCTACTCTTGCGAACTGTTCTGCTGCTTCAAATACAGAGGTCTGTTCTACGGTACGCGCTTCCATCAGCCCGTCATCATACAGCTGGGAAAGGGTGGTGCTCATTCCGTGATATCTTAAGCCGCCCGCGTGGTTTGCAGAGGGAATAAAGCCGCTTCCTAATGTATACATTTTTGCAAGCGGACATACTTTTCCGGTATCGCAGAAATCGTATGCAAATTTTCCCCTGGTAAAGCTCGGACAGGACGCCGGTTCTACGGCGATAAAATGATAGTCCCGTTCGCCGCGGAGTTTTTCGCCCATAAACGGGGAAATCAAACCGCCCAGATTGGAACCGCCTCCGGCGCAGCCGATGATCAGATCCGGTACAATGCCGTATTTGTCAAGCGCGGCTTTTGTTTCGAGACCGATCACGGACTGATGCAGAAGAACCTGATTTAATACGCTTCCGAGTACATAGCGGTAGCCTTCTGCGCTTACCGCAGCTTCTACGGCTTCTGAAATTGCGCAGCCGAGGCTTCCGGATGTTCCCGGATGTTCTGCGAGGATCCTGCGTCCCACTTCTGTCGTTTCCGACGGGGAGGGCGTTACGCTTGCACCGTAGGTCCGCATGACTTCCCGGCGGAACGGTTTTTGTTCATAGGAAACTTTTACCATATAGACTTTACAGTCCAGGTCAAAATAAGAACATGCCATGGACAGCGCCGTGCCCCATTGTCCGGCTCCGGTCTCTGTGGTGACGCCTTTTAAGCCCTGCTGTTTTGCATAATAAGCCTGAGCGATCGCTGAGTTTAGTTTATGGCTTCCGCTTGTGTTGTTGCCCTCGAATTTGTAGTAGATTTTTGCCGGAGTCTTTAATTTTTCCTCTAGGCAGTATGCGCGGACTAACGGAGAAGGGCGGTACATTTTATAAAATTTTATGATTTCTTCCGGAATGTCAATATAGGGAGTCGTATCGTCCAGCTCCTGTTTTGCCAGTTCCGTACAGAAGACGCCGGAAAGTTCTTCCACGGTCATCGGCTGGTGTGTGCCCGGGTTAAGAAGGGGAGCCGGTTTATGTTTCATATCTGCGCGGACATTGTACCATTTCGTCGGCATCTCATGTTCGTTGAGATAGATTTTGTAAGGAATGGTGGTTTCAGTCATTTTTCTTGGTCTCCTTTTTTCTTTTAACGCTATCATTTTCTTGGAATTCTGTCAATAAAGAATACGCCGGTATGGCATTTTACAAAAGAAAATGTTATAATTTACCTGGCTTCCGGCAGGCAGAGCTGCCGTTTTTTGCGGCGCATCCGCAGGCCGGGCGTACACTTAGAATAAATAACTACAGGAGGGGTTAGTATGAACATTACCGTGAAAAACAAGTTTGCATCCGCAGTTTGTCAGACGTTTGGGGCAGAGCTTCTGTCTTATCAGACGGCTTCGGGAAAGGAATATATGTGGCAGAAAGATCCTGCATATTGGGCAAAGTGTTCGCCTGTCCTTTTCCCATATGTCGGACCCGTTCCGGAAACGGTCGGCATTCGCGGAACCGCTTTTGCAATTCCACGCCATGGGTTTGTAAAAGACCGGGAGTTTGAAGTTGCCAGGCAGGGCGAAGACTATGTTGTGCTTCAGACAAAGGCGGATGCATCTACGCTTGCCGTTTATCCTTATTCGTTTGTTTTTACCGTTACGTTCCGGTTAAACGGGGAAGCTCTGGAAGTTATTTACGGTGTTTCCAACCAGGGAACGGAAGAAATGCCGTTTCTGATCGGCGGACATCCGGGATTCTTCTGTCCGATGGAAGAGGGAGAATCGTTTGAAGAATATATGCTCCATTTTGAAGATGAAGATAAGGAAGACGTACATCTGAATTATCCGATGTTTGACAATGACGCCATTTTATTTGAGGATTTTAAAGAACATACCGTAAAGCTGGTACATCAGAAGTCGGAAAAAGGAATTCGGTTTGATTTTCCGGATTATTTATCAGTGGCGTTTTGGACGCCGATCAAAAAAGGTGCGCCGTTTCTATGTATAGAACCATGGTGTGCCGGAACTTTGGATCAGGTGCCGAATACTAATATGGAAGAAAAAAAATATGTACAATATCTGGCGCAGGGAGCGGCAAAAGACTACATGTTTTCCGTCAGGCCAGTGTAGTATGCCCACGCAGTATTTTTTTTAAGGATAATCGCAATAAAATCTGAGCTAAAATAATGACAGGAAAAGGAGAGACATACAGTGGCTGAAAAGAAAGTAAACACCCCTCGGCGGGGAATCAAACGAAGTCTTAATTGGAAGATATTAAGAAGTACGATGATTAATATTTTGATTTTGGTCGTAGTATGCTGCGGGATCATGGCAATGGCGATGCAGTTTCTGGCAAATAATATTTTACTGGATACGTTGCAGCCGATGGCACGTCAGTCTGCGAAAACCGTGGAAGCCAATATCCATATGCTGGCAGACCGGATGATGAAGATTGCGGGAGATTACCGTATGAATCCCGAAAACAAAGAAACGGCTGCAGCCAGCCGGAATGAAGTTCTGGAAGAAGCGGCAGAGGTGTATGAACTGTATACCATTGCTCTGTATGATTTAAACGGTAAGCTGATCCAGGGAATCGGCGATGCGCCGGAGGAACTGAACGAGACTTTTTTTTCTTATTTAAAAGAGACGGATAATCTGACTACGGATTCTTCTACCATTGTTCAGAAAAATCTTGGAATTACAATGGGAATGCCGGTTAAAGACGGCGAAGAAACCGCGTTGTATGTAGTGGGAGTTTACAAATACGATGCATTGGATGACGTGATCGGAAGTATTAACCTGGGAAAACACGGCATGGCGTACATGGTTAACCGAGAGGGGGTTGTGACTGCGCATCCGGATGAGACGCATGCGCTGGAACAAAATACGTTAGAGCAGGTCAGCGGCGGAAACGCAGAGGCGCTTGACGGTGTGACAACCGGAGAGACAGGGGCGGCAGAATTTTTAGTGGACGGTCAGAATATCCTGGCGGCGTTTTCGCCGGTTCGCGGAACACAGTGGTCGCTTGTGATCCAGATTCCAAAATCAGATTATAACAGCAAGATTTACGGAGCAATGCTGGTAGCGGTTTTGGCCACGCTGGCGGTTTTGGTCGTATCCATGCTGCTTGTTCTTCAGCTGGCACGGTCGATTTCCCGTCCGGTGAAAAGCGTAACCGGACGAATGCTGGCATTGTCCGAAGGCGATCTGCATACCGAGGTGGAGCATGCTCGATCCAAAGACGAGCTGGAAGTGCTGACGGAAACGCTGGACGATACCGTACAAAGCGTCAATCGTTACATATCGGATATTCGGCAGGTGCTTACTCAGGTTGCAGACGGCAATCTGCGCGTAAAACCGCAGGTAGATTATAAAGGAGATTTTGCGTTGATCCGGGCAAGCCTGGGGACGATTCTCCAGTCTATGAATGAAACAATCGCAGGATTTCGTTCTGCCGCAGTACGTCTTGCAGGTATGGCAGAAGAGTTAAAAGAGCAGTCCGGCCAATTGCACCATGCGTCGTTGGAACAGAATCAGTCTACGGAAGAGCTGGTTTGCGAAGTATCCAACGTAAAAGAGCGGATTGCAAAAGTTTCTGAGCACAGCGGTCAGACGCGTACCAAGACGGAAGAAATCGTCCAATGCGTGCAGGAGGCAAATGAGCGGATGACATCGCTTTCCGGCGCAATGGACAATATCAGCGCCAATGCCCAGGAAATAACAAAGATTGCCAAGGCAATTGAAGATATTGCTTTTCAGACCAATATCCTTTCGATCAATGCGTCTGTGGAAGCCGCCCGTGCCGGAATGGCAGGGAAAGGCTTTGCCGTAGTTGCTGAGGAAGTCAGGCAGCTGGCATCCAGAAGCGCGGAAGCGGCAAAACATGCGACGGAAATGGTGGGAAGTACAAGATCCATCATTGAGACCGGAGTGAAGCTGACGGCGGCAACGGCGGGATCTCTTGCCGATATTTCAAACGTTTCCGACCAGATCGGCGAATTTACGGATCATCTGGTCATTGCGGTGCAGGGACAGGAAGAAGCGCTTGCGATTATGGAAGAGAAGATCGGCACGATTTCTTCGATTGCGGACAGGAATCTGCAGAATGCAGAGGGAACGGAACAATCCAGCGGTCTTCTGGCGCGTGAGGCGGAAGCGCTTTCATCGCAGGTGGAGAAATTTGTGACAGAGGAGGGGAAAAACGGATGAAAAAGAGAATAGCTGCAGGAATGCTGCTTCTGTTTCTTTTCGCAGCGATGACAGGCTGCGGAGAAAAGGGCGGAATCAAGGACGGTTACTATACGGCGCAGGCGGCGGAGTTTAGTCACGGCTGGAAAGAATACGTTACGATCATGGTCAAAGGCGGAAGCATTGTTTCCGTGGAGTATAATGCCGAAAATGCCAGCGGGTTTATTAAAAGCTGGGACAACGCGTATATGCAGAACATGTTCCACGTTTCCGGAACGTACCCAAATCAGTACACCCGTTATTATGCCGGAGAGCTGCTGGATCATCAGAATGCGGACGGAATCGACGCGTTAAGCGGAGCGACGTCTTCCTACGGTTCTTTTCAGAAGCTTGCTGCCGCAGCGCTGCAGCAGGCGGAGAAAGGGGATTCCAGCATCGTAATGGTTGACACCGCAGAATAAAATGCGTATGATAAATGTTGTTGTCCGGGGAAACAGGTGAAATGCCTGTACGAGCCCGTCGCCGTAAGGGGCAGAATTGCCGCCCGCCTTACCGGAAGCCACATTCCGGGAAAAGCCATTGGAATAAAGTCTGTGAAAACACAGACGTTCTGAGAAGGCCGGCAGGCGGAGCGCCGAGTCGGAATATCCGGACGACAAACTTCCCGCAATAAAGCCGCGAGCGCCGGCGTGAGGGAAAATAAAAATCAAAGGAGATAACTTATGCAGAAGAAACGAAGAGAAAGAATTTTGTCGTGGATCCTTTGTATGACGCTGATTGTGGCTATGGCGATGTATACAACCGGGTGCAGTGGCAAGAGTGGTGAAAGTGAAAAATCCCCTGTGGGAACCGAACAGGAGACAGATGTCCAATCGCTTGGAGAGGGTGAGAAGAAGTTTGATTTTACCGTTATCGATGCGGACGGAAACGAGACGCAGTTTGAAATCCATACGGATCAGGAGACGGTGGGAGCCGCCTTGTCAGAGCTTGGTGTCATCGAAGGGGAGGACAGTGAGTACGGACTGTTTGTGAAAACGGTAAACGGCATTACGGTTGATTTTGACCAGGACGGCAAATACTGGGCGTTTTATGTGGATGGGAAATATGCCGAATCCGGCGTGGATGTAACTCCCGTTACAGAAGGAGAACATTACTCCTTTCAAGTAGAATAAACGGTGAAACTTACAACGAAAGAAATTGCCGTATTTGCCATGCTGGGGACGGTCATGTATCTTTCCAAAATACTGATGGAAGTTGCGCCTAATATTCACCTGCTTGGAGTTTTTACAGTTGCGTTTACGGTGGTTTATCGAAAAAAAGCGCTGTATCCGATTTATATTTATGTGATGTTGAACGGAATATTCAGCGGCTTTTCTGCCTGGTGGGTTCCGTATTTATATGTTTGGACCGTTCTTTGGGGAGTAGTCATGCTGCTTCCGCAGGATATGCCAAAGAAAGTACGTCCGGTTGTTTATATGTCGGTGTGCGCCGTTCACGGATTTTTGTTCGGAACGCTTTACGCTCCCGTTCAGGCGGTTTTATTTGGATTAAACTTTCCGGGCATGATCGCGTGGATTGCCGCGGGACTGCCGTTTGATTTGATCCATGGGGTAAGCAATTTCTTCTGTGGATGTCTGATTGTTCCGGTAATTTCCGCATTAAAGCTTGCAGAAAAAAATATTTCGTAATTTTTTCATTACAAAAAGCAGATAATTTATGACAGAAAAGCTAAAGAATACAGAGGTAAAAAGTCGATATTTTTATTATATCGACTTTTTATATTACAAAACATCCGAAAAATAATGTATGTTATACCCTTTCGGATCGGATCAGGAGATGTTTTATGTTAAGAATAGCAATTTGTGATGACGATGAACGGATGCGCGGGTATTTGCAGACCGTAATCAGTAGACAAACCGGCGTACAGGCAGATCTTTATGCATCGGGAGAAGAGCTTCTTTCCAGGGAGACGGAATACGATATTCTTTTTCTGGACATCTGTCTGAAACAAGGGGAGGAAGCGCACAGTTTGAACGGAATGGAAACTGCCAGAAGAATTCGGGCGCATTCGGACATGTTGATTATATTTATTACGGCGATGCCGGATTACGTATACGAAGCGTATGATGTGGAAGCGTTTCATTATCTGCTGAAACCGATTGATGAAAAGAAACTGGAAGAAGTGACGGCAAGGGCGGCAGCGAAAGCGAAAGAAAAGAAAAACGTACCGTCCCTTTTGATCAAGACGAACGGAAAATTTGTCCGGATCCCGGTGGACGAAATCTATTATGCGGAGAATGACGGAAGAAAAGTTACGCTGCACACCGGCAACGGAGACTATTCCTATTATGAAAAGATGGAAGTTCTGGAACAGAAGCTTGCAGAAGGGTTTTTTCGCTCTCATCGGGGATATCTTGTAAATTTACAGGAAGTTGCCGGGTATGACAGGATGAGTATTACGTTAAAATGCGGGGATACGGTATTTTTGTCAAAACAAAAATACAGCGGCTTTGTCGCGGCGTATATGGATTATCTTACGACATAGCGGGTAAAGAGTATGAAGGAACAGCTTTATTTTTGGATGGATCTTACAGAATATATGGTATTCGGGGCGATGCTTTCGTATTTTATGAAAGATGTGCTCACGGTTCGGTTCGGCAGAACAAGGACGCTGCCGTTTGGAATTATGTGTCTGCAGTATGCAGCGGTTCGAATGGCGTTTTCCTATTTTGTGCCGCTTAAAAAGCTGTTATATGGCGAAGCGTTATATATTGCTGACAGCAGGCAGAGCATTGTTCCGGTGGCGGTCAGTATGGCGGTTACGCTGTTTGCCGGCATTCTCTTATATCAAAGAAATCACATGCGCCTGCTGTCTTTGGTAACTGTGTTTTATGCGCTGCATGAACTGATTCGTTTTGCGGTGTATCCCCTGGCGGTGGGCAGTATGGGACGGATTTCCGAATATTACGGCAGCATGTTTTTTGAGGAAGGGGCAATTGACGTAAAACGCTATCGTCAGTTGATAGAGAGAACGGAGATTTTGTGGAATATGCTGCTGTTTCTTGCCATAGGGGGGCTTCTTTTCTTTTGTATTCGAAGATATCGGCAGTATTTTTTGTGTAAAAGTATTTACCGGTTTTACGGAGAGACGCTGTTGTTTCTGCCGGCATTGCTGGGGCTTCTGTTTACAGCCATGTTACGAAGTATATTGTTTTACTATGATACGGAAGTTTATAACCTGATCGAACGTTACGCGGAATTAAACCTGATGATCCCGCTGCTGTCTCTGCTTTGTACCGCGTCGATTCTTCTCAGCGTAAAAATGCTTGGTGAAATGGAAAAAGAACATGAAAAAAGATGCCAGGCGGAGCTGTATCAAAGCCGTATGGAAGAGCTGGAGGCGCATGTGCTGGATATGGAAAGCGTCAATATACAGATCCGCGGAATGAAGCACGACATGAAACATTACATCGCGGATGTTAACGCATTGCTGGCGCAGGCATTTTCCGGTGACGCGGCTGCGAAAGAGGAAGCGCGCCGGTATGTGGATTCCATGCAGGCCTCGCTGGAAC
>BLMD01000259.1 GCA_011959925.1 Lachnospiraceae bacterium | reverse complement strand
AGTGTAACGCCTATCTCTGCCTGATTTTTCTTTTAAAGGAAGGCTTGTCTGTATTCAAGCAACACAAAAAGACAGATTGCCATCTGTCTGAAAAGAAAGTATACTTAATATTGAGAATCAGGCTACACGATACAGAAAACTTACCATTGACTTAGGCCTGACTTTGCGAGGGTCTGATCGGCCATGTCTGACAGGTAAAAGATTCTTCTGTATCAGTCTCTCAACATCGGGTGGGGAAATATCATTCCGCAGGAAATAACGGCATATATGAATCGCTCTTGTGTAATTCATCTGGTAAACATGTTTGGTATCCTTTTGCTGAACTGTCACATGCATTGTGATGATTTCACAATAATTGTAAAGAATCAGACGCGCGTAAATTTCCTGCATGGTATACTCCACCTTTTTTGAATGGAAACAGCTTAACCCGACTGCATATTTCAATTCCCGGAAAGAAGTTTCAATCCCCCACCTCATTGCATAAATCTTCTTTATTTCATCTGCCGGAAATTCATCTGCCGGCAGGTTTGTAATGATACATTCGTATGAATCCTCTGTAATGGCAAACCGCACCACCCGAAAGGCCAATTCATAAAACATCCTGTCGTGTAAGTCCAGATAATCAAAAGGACTCGCTTTCGGGAGGATCTTATACTTTTCCGGGTTGCCCTTCACTTCTTTTGTCTGTTTCCGGGTCAGTACAAGGCGCATGGCATGGTCAAATTCATCCCTGGAAGGAAGTTTAAAGCTCCCGGCCATGCTCCCGCTGCCCCCATCCTTGACGCGGATCAGATAATACATGCCTTTCTCCTGTATATGCGCAAAGATGTTATAGGTTTCGTACCCTCTGTCAGCAATAAAGATTGTTTTTTCCTGCGTCGTGCAGCGGTCAACCATTTGTGTCATTGCAAGGGATTCATTCTTTTTACGGGCAGGCTGTATCACTGCGTCCGTATAGCGTCTTTCACACAGATCATAAAGCGCATTCAGATGAAGCTGGTTGAATCCTTTCTCTGTTGGCAGTGCCTGGAAGTGTGTATCAGCATCCTTCGGGTTACGGGCAATATTCAGGTCAGAACCATCACAGGCCAGCAACCGGTATCCCTTATACTTCTTTTCCAATGGGAAAAGGGCATTAAACTCATAAAACAGAAATGGGAGCGCCTCCGGGAGCAGTTTAGCTCTTTGCTGGCTAAAAGCAGAGACCGAAGGGGTATCAACAGAAAACTGAAAATGCTCCAATAATTCTTTCTGCAGACTGCCACTTTCCATAGAAAGCAGGAACCGGATTGTAGATGCAAAATCAAGTTTTCTGCTTCTTGAAAAGTCAGTCGCTGGGTTTTTAGAAAACAGCCATGGGGCAGATGCCATCTCCTGGATAAGGAATAATAGATCATTTTTTACATGTTCAGCAAATGTCATGGGCGTTACCTCCAAAAATGTAATACATTCAAGGGGCTTTGCCACAAATTTTTTCATGTTTGTCAAGTGTTTTTTCAAAAAAGTTACAAAAAAAG
>BLMD01000258.1 GCA_011959925.1 Lachnospiraceae bacterium | reverse complement strand
GACTGATATGATTCTGGGTGTATTCTACGGAGCGTTTTTTAAATTTATGCAGCAATCATAATATACTGATCTGGAACCTGTCCAATCAAAGAGATTTTTATGAATTCTATATCAGTATTGCCGGCTACCGGAAATTAAAGCCTCTGCTGAAAAAAACGAAAACAAAAATCATTATATTAAAGAGGATCGGATTTCCTTTTTTTTTGTACCGTTATCGGAAGCGGAAATTATTTTTTGCCGGAATCGCCGCCAGCATCGGATTTCTGATTTATCTGACAACGTTTATCTGGCTGATCGACATCAACGGAAATTCCCTGATCACGGACGATGCGATACTGACCTTTTTAAAAGAAGAACATGCGTCGTTTGGCAGTAAAAAAAACAAGATCGACTGCGCCGGATTAGAAGAAGCGCTTCGGACAAAGTATGATAATATCATTTGGGCATCGGTACGTTTAAACGGTACGAAAATGACGATTGACATTCAGGAAAATCTGATCACAAAAGAAGATGCCGGAGAAGAAAAAGCCATGCCGGACGGCGCATACGACCTGACGGCGGAAAAGGGCGGCACGGTCACCTCGATTATTACCAGAAACGGCACACCGCTTGTCAAATCCGGCAGCAAAGTAAAAAAAGGAGATATTTTGGTTGGAAGCCGCCTGGATATTTTCAACGACAGCGGCGAGATCATGGATTACCCAGTATGTCACGGCTGACGCGGATATACTGGCGCAGACCAAGTATACATACGAAGATACGTTTCCGATGGTGTACAGCAAAAAAGTGCGGGCAGGAGAGGGGAAAAGCGCCTACAGTTTCAGTATTTTTTCCTATCAGATTTCTTTGCCGTCTGCATTCCAGAAAAAAGAGCCGTACATATCCTATACGGAAAGCAGGCAGCTTGCCATTGCAAAAGATTACTACATACCTGTGATTATAGAAAAAACAACCTTCTATCCCTGTGAGTACCAGGAAGTAACACTGACAAAATCACAGGCAAAAGAAAAAGCTGACAGCGATGTGGCACAATTTTTAAAAAAATTGGAAGAAAAGGGTGTGCAAATCACAGATAAAAATGTTATGATAGATTTTAAAGACCGCAAGTGCAGGGTACATGCCAAAATTTCCGCGGTGGAAAGAATCGGCAGATACCAGCCTGCAGAGGTCAAACATATATCTACGGATGAAAGGCTGACGGAAGATGAGTCTGACTGAACGAAATTTAAATATACCGCCGGAACATATTGCA
>BLMD01000257.1 GCA_011959925.1 Lachnospiraceae bacterium | reverse complement strand
TGTTAATACCTGTTTCTAATGCATCACAATCTGGAAATTCATATTTACGACTTTCAGATATGCTACTCCCAACTTTTCTTTTCAGCCCATCAACTTGGCTTTTCAAATTCCTTGTAAATGTATCATACTTCTTGTCGATTTTATCCTGCTCACTACCTTTATTAGAAATATATTCCTCATATACTCTATTAGGAATAATTACTTTGTCTTTCATCTTATTTAGTAGGTCAACGATATTTTTGCTTGCATTAAATGAGCATTTATACAAATACAGCAGTATATTTGTATCCGGTATGATTGTCAAATTATCAATGATTCCTGGCACATCGTTTTTTTCCATTTTACTGACATTCCTTTTTCTTTCAACGGTATCCTCTAAACAGCTTCAATAATAGTCTCTATCACTTAGCTTCTTCCATAGTTTCAATATCCCCTTGTGGAACAATTTCCATATCTTCCTTATTGCTATATCCCATAACCTCATTGCCCTCACTATCTGTATATGTAATAAAGTAGTAGCTATCTGTCTCACCAATGATATTTACTTCTGTTCTCTGTTCAAAATAATAAATAACTGGTGAATCTTCTTTAGGATCTGATGTTATATTCCCAAAAGCATATGCAATCCCCAACTGTGCAAAGTATATTGCTATTTGCCCCAGGATGAATATCAGGAAGCCTATGAAGATTTTATAAAACACATAATACTTTCTTTTAAACTCCTCCGACTTATTGTATAGCTTTTCCTGCCATCCAATTTTATCTTCCATCTGTTCATTGAAAATTTCCAATAATTCCTCTTGCGAAATATCTTCCTCGCTTTCAACTTCACTTTCAGTGTATTCAAAAGCCATATTACTCGCTTCATCATATTTTTCGTGATACAAAGAATCTCTAAACAATCTTCCGAAATCTATATTCTGAAATAGCCCAATTTGTTCCATACCTATTTTCTCAACCATTTCAGAAACTGTAAAATGAATGCCTTTTAGTAAATCGTCATAATTGTACTGCATAAATATTGATGACAACTTCTTTAGACTATCTTGTATATCATGGTTCAATATCTCCATAGACATCTTAGTTGTCTGAATATCAAACGAATCTACCAGTATTTGCCGCATTTTTTCTATGCTTTTGTTTAATCTTTCAATGCTCTCTGTATTTATTTCATATCTATCCATTTTATCAGGGCTTATATTTGTATTTATCCTAATTGAAGCATCATAATTAGCCATTAAACATCCCTACCTCGCATCATATTCTTATTTAATCTGTTACTCTTGGGCAGCTTTGTTATTAGTATCTTCGTAATCGTCTAAAAACTGTTTCAAGATTCTTTCTATCGCCATGGTGTTTGTCTGCCCAACATCCTCACAATATTTATCCAGCCTGTCCTTGATGTCCTTTTGGATGTAGTAATTGATATATACACCATCTTTCCTTGCTCTTGCCAATATCTTTACACCTCCATTACTCTGATGCCCTTAAACTCTGATAAATTTCATCTGCAAAAATGCCAAGTACCTTTTTCTTTATTTCATCATTTCCCAGAAGCAGACTGAAGAAGTCCTGATTCTGTTCCAATCCCTCAATAAGCGCATCATCAATATTATCAAAGTAAGCAAACTCAAAATCCTTCTCCGTGTTGCTCTTTGCTGATGTCTTCAACTTATCTGATTTCATCATGATATCTTTAATTTGCAGCATTGCTTTTACAGCGACGTCATTATCATACTCCCTTCCAGCAATGCTGTTTATTTCAGCAAGAATTTCAGATAATTTTTGTATTTTGTCCTCTGATAGAACAAAGTTTTCGGCAGTCGGAAGCTTAGTCACAGGGTCAGATTTTAACTTTGGCTTAATATGCTCATCTTTCTTTTTCTGTATGAAATTCATAGCCTTTATTTTTCCATCCAAATTATATCCGCCACCAGGATGCTTTATATTGATATATGCCAATAAGAACGAAACAAAATTGTATTTTTTATGAAGTTCTATATCTTCAAAGCAAGACGCTTGGAGCAAAAATTCGTAAAAACGTGCGAATCTCCGCATCAGAGCCACCAGTTCCCGTTGCTCGTCGATATCCAGC
>BLMD01000256.1 GCA_011959925.1 Lachnospiraceae bacterium | reverse complement strand
GAAGAGAGAGGCATCCGTGGATATTTTTGCAAAGAAATTTTACCGTACTGTCGGATATGAAAGTTGTCTTGTGGAGGCATCAAATGTGAAGATGATGATGAACTGGATTCGGCATATGGAAAAAATGGAATGGAAGCGAAAAAAAAACAATCGGAGAATACCAGGGAGTGAAGGCGGTTCTGAAAAATTTCATGCAATATATGATAGAGGAGAGGGTGATCAGTTTTGGATATGACGACCAGAGTGATGAATTGGTTTTCGTAACAGAATCAGATGCGCTTCCTATTCGCAATCTAAGTGCGGGATACCAGTCTCTGATATGGATGGTACTGGATATTGCTTATAGGATGGCATTATTAAATCCTGATATGCGGGAAAAGATCAGAGAAACTCCGGGAGTTGTCCTGATTGATGAACTTGACATGCATCTTCATCCAACATGGCAGTGGAAAATAGTGGGTGCACTGAAGGATACATTTCCCAATGTGCAGTTTGTTGCGGCAACGCATTCTCCAATTATCATTTCGTCCTGTAAGGATGAAAATTTGATAAGAATTGACGAGTATAGAAAAATTTATTATGATAAAACGCCATATGGACTGGATGTAAATGATACTCTGGATATATGCCTGAATAGTTTTTCTATGGCGGAAGAAGTGGATCGTCTGCTTGAAAAGTTTGAGAAGTGTATTGATGATGATGACTTTTCAAATGCAGAAAAAATGGTTATGGATTTAAAGAATTTACTAGATGAAAATCACCCCAAAGTAACATGGGCAGAGACAACGCTGGAATTTGAAAAGGTACCATTGGGAGATTAGCATGAGGTATATAGAAAAGAGAGAAGAACCAGATTCACTGACAAGGTATAAACAAAATGCAAATGCATATTTTGATGGTTATGGTCAAAAAGATGATATCAGAAAGAAATTATTACAAGAGCAGGGCTGTTTATGTGGTTACTGCATGAGACGGATATCTGATTACAGCAAGGTTAAGATTGAGCATATTGTGCCACAGAGCAGGCTGAAGGATAATG
>BLMD01000255.1 GCA_011959925.1 Lachnospiraceae bacterium | reverse complement strand
CCCCAGCAAAGCCCTGCCGTTCCTCCGGTTCCCTCCGTAACGGCGTCCGTTAACCTCTTTTCACAGCCGCTCGGAACCATCACATGGATCCGGACCGATTCCGTATAATCCGTCTCGATCACTGTGATCTCCTGCTGCGCCAGAATGTACTGTATCTTCCCCAGTCCGTTATAATCTGTCTGTATCGTTAACTTCTTTCCGATTTTTTTATCGATAAGCACACAGTTTGACAGACTGGCGTGCACGGCTTTCTGATACGCGCGTACCAGTCCTCCCGTTCCAAGCAGCGTACCGCCAAAATAACGGGTCACAACAACGGCGGTGTTATGAATTTCCTCTTTCAGCAGCACATCAAGCATCGGCCGCCCCGCCGTCTGGGCAGGTTCTCCGTCATCCGAACACCGGCTCAATTCCTGTCGGTTCCCGATCACAAATGCCGAACAATTGTGTCTGGCGTCCCAATATTTCTTTTTCATTTCAGCGATAAAAGCCGCTGCCTCTTCTTCGGATTCCACCGGACGTATCGTTGCAATAAAGCGCGATTTCTTTTCTGTAATCTCGCCTTCGCCGCCCTGATATACTGTTTTCATCTTTCTTTTCCCCCACCTGGCGTTCTTTTTAAACTTTCAGCTGTTTTATATGACACACGCATTCTATCACGATATTCTGACTGAATCAACAAAAAAAGGATACTTTTATTATCAGAGACTTTTTGCTATAATAGGAAAATGAAAAGGAGGCTTACTATGAACTATGGAAAAAATAGTACGCGTAAGCGGGAAAAACAGCTTACATCCAAAGGTACTATGATTCGCAAAAAATTCAATATAATTTTTTTGAAAACGCTGCTTGTCTGTTTTTTTGCCGTTATTATCATCGGCGGCTGCGCGGCGCTTGGGATTGCCAAAGGCGTCATCGACGCTGCGCCGGAAATCAATCTGGACGATGCGATGCCGACCGGATTTCTTTCTACCGTACTCGATACAGACGGAAATCAGACTGCAAAACTGGTAGCTACCGGGTCCAACCGCGTATATGCCACGATTGACGAAATTCCCGTCAATCTCCAGCATGCATTTGTCGCAATCGAAGACGAACGGTTTTATGACCATAACGGCATAGATTTAAAAGGCATTCTCCGTGCCGGAATCATCGGCATTACAAACGGCGGGCATTTTTCCGAAGGCGCCAGTACCATTACGCAGCAGCTTCTAAAGAATAATGTTTTCACAAACTGGACCAACGAAACGTCAATGGCAGATAAATTCAAGCGGAAAATCCAGGAACAGTACCTTGCGTTACAGCTTGAAAAAAAAGTATCCAAAGAATGGATCCTGGAAAATTACTTAAACACCATTAACCTGGGACAGAACACGCTGGGCGTACAGGCGGCATCCAGACGTTATTTCAACAAAAACGTCTCGGAACTGACATTATCCGAATGTGCCGTCATTGCGGCAATTACACAAAACCCGTCCCGTTTAAACCCGATCAGCCATCCGGAAAAAAACCTGGAACGGCGGGATAAGGTTCTTGGAAATATGTTAAAGCATGAATACATCAGCCAAAAGGAATACGACGAGGCGATTGCAGACGATGTATATGACCGCATCCAAATCGTCAATACCGCCGTAGAAGAAGAATCCGTCACCTCATATTTTGTAGATGCATTGACCGATCAGGTCATTCAGGACCTGATCGATTTAAAAGGTTATACCGAAACGCAGGCATACAAAGTCCTCTACAACGGCGGCCTGACCATCTACTCCACACAAAATCCAACGCTGCAGGCAATCTGCGACGAGGAAGTAAACAACCAGGAAAATTATCCTCTGGAGCCGAAATATTCCTTTTCTTACCGCCTCACAATCGAAAAGCCGGACGGAACCTATGAAAATTACAGCGAACAGACGATGCTTGCCTATTATCAGGCCTCCAACAGCGAGTATGCAATCAATTTTTCTTCGGTGGAAGAAGCCCAGGCAGCTATCGACCAGTACAAAGCTGAAATTATGAAAGAAGGCGACAAAATTGTAGGCGGCGGTGAAACGGTTACGTTCACGCTGCAGCCGGAAGCCGCTCTTACGCTGATCAATCAGGAAACCGGAGAAGTCGCCGCGATCGTCGGAGGCCGCGGAGACAAAACCGCCAGCAAAACGCTAAACCGTGCGACCAATACGGCAAGACAACCGGGTTCCACGTACAAAGTCCTCGCCGCTTATGCCCCGGCGCTTGACAGCGGCGGCCTGACTTTGGCATCCGTGCAGGACGACGCGCCGTATTCCTATGAAAACGGAACGCCCCTGCGAAACTACGACAATTCCTTCCGCGGTTTTACTACACTGCGGGAAGCGATCACCCACTCGATCAATATCGTTACGGTAAAAACACTGACAGAAATCGGAACGGATTTAGGATACAGCTATCTGCAAGATTTTCGTTTTTCTACCTTAGTTGACGACGACAACAATCAGGCGCTCGCATTAGGCGGCATTACCAAAGGCGTGACAAATCTGGAACTGACGGCGGCTTATGCAGCCATTGCAAACAAAGGAACTTATATCAAACCCAGATTTTATACGAAAATCCTTGACCACGACGGAAATATTCTGATTGACAATACCCCGCAGACACACGGTGTATTAAAAGATTCCACCGCATGGCTTTTGACAAACGCCATGCAGGACGTTGTGACCAGGGGAACCGGGGCATCCGTTAATTTCGGAAATATGGCGATTGCCGGAAAAACCGGAACGACCACAAAAAACAGAGACGCTTTATTTGCCGGTTTTACTCCTTATTATACCTGTGTCGTCTGGGGAGGCTACGACGATAATACGCCGCAGGCTGCCGGTACGACTTCTTATCCGAAAGCAATTTGGAAAGCCGTCATGCGGCGTATCCATGAAAATCTGGAATATAAAGATTTTACCATGCCGGATGATATTACAACCGCAACGGTCTGCAAAAAGTCGGGCAAACTTGTCGTCGCCGGTTTATGCGACTCCGATCCGCGCGGCAGCATGGTAACGACCGAATACTTTGCGGAAGGAAGCGTACCGACCGAATACTGCGACCATCATGTCAACGTTACGATCTGTGCGGAATCCAGGATGCTGGCAACAGATTTTTGCCCGGAACGTACCGGCGGCGTCTACATCACCGGCGGTTCACCCGGCTCTGCCGACGGTCCGTACCTGCTGGCAGAAGGATCTGCGACGAATACATGCACAATCCATACCGCTCCGGTATCGGTTGAAGCGCCGCCTCCTGACATACAGG
>BLMD01000254.1 GCA_011959925.1 Lachnospiraceae bacterium | reverse complement strand
TGCCTCTTAACGAGGTGGTAGTATTGCTAAATATCAACAGGTCGGTGCACTAGTATGGATGAAGCAGATATAGATTCATATATCATAAAATATGAGCAGGCAGGATATTTCCGTAAAGGGAGAATGATTTTTGTGGATCCAAAACCAACAATAAAATTTCGAAATCGTATTAATTCTTTTTCTGGAATATTGTTGGAATGGACAGCAGAACAATTTATGGAATTTTTAACTACAATTCGATATAATCCAAATGAATTGGAAAAGTGTATCAAACGCCTGAATTATTCTGGAATATATTTATATCAGGATATTGTAAATAATATAGAGACAGGAAATATATATGAAAGTAAACTATATGAGGGATATAATTGTGAATGGCGTGATGTGCTGGAGGGGTGGTTGTTTGAAAGTCCTTATTTTGAAGAATTAAAAAAACATATAGGTCAGATAAATTTTGCAGATGGTAATACTTATTGTGTTGCATTATATGGGAAAGGATTGGTAGGAAAGGGATGCCTTTTGAAACAGGCAGGGGCCTGGTTAAGCAGACAGGGGTATATTGTTCTTGAGTTTAAGGGAAAAAGTCTCGATTATAATGAATTGTTTGAATTTTTAAAAAATGATACAAGAGATCGTTATGTGTTACTAATAGAGGATGCCAGCTTCTATTATAAAATTATTGAACAAATGTTTGAAAAAAATGATACGAACAAGAAACTGTTGATAATCACAACGTCTCGTAATTATTACCATATAAAGAAAAGATATTATCTCGAGGGAAATCCTTATGAAGAATTCGAGGTTAAAGATAAATTGGATTATAATTACGCACAAATTATATATAGAAAGATATCTCAAAAAGGATATCTTGGAGAATTATCAAGAAATGAGACTCAGGGGTGTGCAGAAATTACAAGATTCAGAATATTATCGAATTTATTTATAGCGATTACTTATGGAGAAAATTTTCAGGAGCGTGTACGTGATTCCATAAATGATTTGTTGCAAGACTATAGCGAACAGGGGATCAAATTATTTAAAGAGCTTACAATTTTTGAAAAAATGGATGTTCCATATTATCCAAACGAAATGCTTACAGCCCGGTATTCTATTGATTTTAATTGTTTTAATAAGGATACAGAAAAAATATCTGCCAGTGAGGCGGTCATAGTTGATTTTGTCAGAATTGATGGAGAAGGGGTTTCTGTAAAAAATAAAATTATATTGGAGCAGGTCTGGAATCTAACAACAATCAAACAAAAAGCAGAGATTGTATACGGCATTCTACATTATATAGCTCCGTATGTATCTGAAAATAATAATAATTACTGGAGAGTAATTTTTGAAAGTTTTTTAAAAGTAGATATTTTAAAAAATAAGCTGCATTTTCATTTGAAAGATATTTTGTCATTGTTTTATCAATTAAAAGAAGATTATGGTGAAATAAGTTATTATTGGTTGCAGATGGGTATAGCTGAACAGGATAAAAGGGATTATGTGAAAGCATTGAATCATTTAAAGATGGCAAACAGTATCCGACCTTATGCGTATCAGATACAGCATGCAATTGCTCGCAACTATTTAAAACAGGCAAATTATGTCGGAGATATTTCAGAAGCAGATGCTTTATTTAAGATAGGTGAGGAGAAAATGTTTGAACTGATAAATAGTCATGAACATTATAAAGAAAAGGCAAAAAACTTTTCTATACATTGTTATATTTTGGAAAAAATATGCTTTTTAAATAAATATAATAGAGAAATAAGTAATGAAGAGATTAGACGTATGAAACGGTGGATTGATTCTATTTTACATACTAAGGATGATTATCTGAATGGATTGATGAAAGCGTTTGTTTTATTACTTAAGGATAATAACAAAGAGGATATAATCAATTTCAAACCAGGCGATCCATACTGGAATGCTTTTAATCAAGAAAAGATGTTAGGAAATCAGGGAGAAAATGAAGACATTTTAGTTGAAAGCTATTAATGAAAACGTCGAATTTAAGTCTTAGTTTTTTTATTTTGAAAAAGCATTGATGCTAAGTGAGTAGGAGGAGTGGCATTTAGTAGATGAAGCATACTGGGGCATTAGGGAAAGAATAAAAAACTAATTGTAGTGTGCTGGTTATTGACTAGGGAGGTATATCCATGAGGTGTTATGCAATTCATATGTAATTCAGGAGTTGGTTTGACAGGTTGCCCATGGAATAATGGGAAACGGAAGTCTATTTTCCGGTGAGGAGAACAATAACAGAATCCAAAATAGAACCATAAATGAAACGACTAACGACTATCCTGCGATAGCATGGCAGGATAGTCGTTATTTTGGGAAATACTATGTATGATGGAGTAAAAAACTATCGGAAGGAAGAGAAGCGCGTCTCAAAAAAATTGAAAAAAAAAGAAGATGTGTTATAATAGAAAAACAATATGGGGGATCGTTGATTACAACAAACGCCATGCGGCGGATCAGAGAGGTGAATGCATGGGGAGAAACATTGTTTTATTGGCTGTTATACTTATGTTATCCGGCTGCGGAACGGGGAAGTTTCGGAAATCCGAAGTGATTTTTTCGGACACCTATTATTTGGAAGATGCAGACAACATGGAATTTGTTTTTTCGGATGACAGTACGCTGACCGTTCGGCAGAAAGGGATTTATGAGCTGGCGGAAAGCGAAGAGGGGGAGGCGGTTGTCCGGATCTGCCTGGATGATATCAGCAGGGAATTGCCGGAAGATTATAATTTTACGGAGTATCTGATACGGGAGGCGGATACGCATATAACGCTGACGTTTACGACGGAAGAGTTTAATCTGGACGCCAATCCGATGCTGTTGTTTTTCAGCGGGGGAGAAGACGGGCTTTTGTCCGGCGAGTATTTTGACGGAACATATCAGATCGGAGAAGAAAACGCAAGTTATCTGTATATGTTTGAAAAGGACGGCAGTATTACCATGCGGGTGAATGAACGGTATTATGCGGATCGCCAGGGGAACATGACGTTGTCTGACCATGCCGGCAGCACAAGATATCTGTATGAAGCTGCAGCAGATACGCTGATCATAAAGAACATGAAGGAGGAGGCGATTCTGAACCTGAAAAAAGAACCGGAATCCGATTAATATAAGACAGAAAGGGAAACATATGATAGGAATTATTGGAGCCATGGATACGGAAGTGGCAAGATTAAAAGAGCTTATGACGGAAGTGGAAATTGTAAAAGCGTCGTCGATGGAATTTTATAAGGGGATATTACACGGAGCCGACGCCGTTGTCGTGCGCGCCGGCGTCGGCAAGGTCAATGCGGCATGCTGTACGCAGGCGTTATTAGATCGATGGCCGGTAAGCTGCGTGATCAATACCGGAATTGCAGGATCTCTTCGGGCGGAAATTGATATCGGAGACATCGTGCTTGCGTCGGATGCGGTAGAACACGATATGGATGTTTCCGCTTTGGGATATCCGCCGGGAAAAATTCCGGATATGGATGCGGCATCGTTTGCGGCGGACGAAACGCTGCGCCGGATTGCAAAAGAAAGCTGCGAGAAAGTGAACCCGGATATCCATGTGTATGAAGGGCGCGTTGTGACGGGAGACCAGTTTATTTCCAGCAAAGAAAAAAAAGCGTGGCTTGTGGAAACATTCGGCGGTTTCTGCGCGGAAATGGAAGGAGCGGCGATTGCGCATACGGCATATTTAAACGGGACGCCGTTTTTGATCGTACGCGCGATTTCCGATAAAGCGGATGACAGCGCAAAGATGGATTATCCGACGTTTGAAGCAAAGGCAATCGAGCATTCGGTTCGTTTGATCGAAGAGATGGCAGGGAGGTTGGCATCATGGAAAAAATAGCAAGTTTTACAGTAAATCATTTGACGCTTCTGCCGGGGATTTATGTTTCCCGGAAAGATCATATCGGCACAGAGACAGTGACGACGTTTGACATCCGTATGACGCGGCCGAATTTTGAGCCGGTGATGAATACCGCGGAGGTTCATACGATCGAGCATTTGGGGGCGACATTTTTAAGGAACCATAAGGAATATGCGGATAAAACGGTTTATTTTGGACCGATGGGATGCCGGACGGGTTTTTACCTGATTCTTTCGGGAGATTATGCGTCGGGCGATATCGTGGATCTGGTCAAAGAGCTGTTTGTGTTTATGCGGGATTTTAAAGACGAGGTTCCGGGAGCCGCGGCAAGAGACTGCGGCAATTATCTGGATATGAATCTGCCGATGGCAAATTATCTGGCAGACAAGTTTTATAAAGAAGTTTTATGTCATCTTACAGAAGAGCGGCTGAATTATCCGGAATAAATTTATGCGTACGAAGGGAACGTTGGCCGCAGTTTTGATATAGAGCAGAAATGGATACGGCGGCAGACAGAAAACAGACAGGAGGCAATTATGCTTAAGACAGGAATCAAGGGATATGCAGAAGTTACAGTAGGGCAGGAACATACGGCAAAGACAAGAAAAAGCGGGACGCTGCAGGTGTTTGCAACGCCTGCCATGATTGAGCTGATCGAGGAAGCCGCATGGAAAAGCGTGGCAGACGAGCTGGAGGAGGGATGCGTAAGCGTTGGCATCAGCCTGAACATCAAACATTTGTCTGCGACACCGGTCGGGATGAAGGTGTCCTGCCGGACCGAACTTGCAGAGGTGGACGGCAGACGTCTCGTGTTTTTAGCAGTTGTGGAAGATGAAACCGGCAAAGTCGGGGAAGGCATTCACGAGCGTTTTATCGTTTCGTCGGAGAAATTTCAGAAAAAAGCGGACGAAAAAAGAGGCCATTAGTCCTCTTTCGCCCATCCAAACGAACAGGCAGCCGCCCGTTTCCACATCTTTATTTTGAAATCCCGTGTTTCTTGCGGGATGTTCGGTGTAAAGATCCGGTCGGCTGTCTGATTTTTTATGACTTCATCTTTACTGCTCCAATAGCCTGTAGCGAGTCCGGCCAGATAAGCCGCGCCCATGGCGGTCGTTTCTACACATAGGGGGCGTAGGACAGGGGTGCCGATGAGATCGGCCTGCATCTGCATCAGAAGATTGTTTGCGCTTGCCCCGCCGTCTGCTTTTAAAGCGGCAAGCGGGATATCTGCATCTGCTTTCATTGCTTCTAACACATCGTTTACCTGAAAAGCGATCGATTCGAGCGTTGCCCGGATGATGTGGTATTTATTTACGCCGCGGGTCAGTCCCACGATCGTTCCTCTTGCATATTGGTCCCAATAGGGCGCGCCGAGTCCCGTAAAAGCAGGTACGACAAAACAGCCGCCCGTATCGTCTACTTTTCTTGCCATATATTCGGAATCCGAGGCAGAATCGATCAGTTTCATTTCATCGCGCAGCCATTGGATCGCTGCGCCTCCGACAAATATCGAACCCTCCAGCGCATATTGTACGGAACCGTCCAGCCCCCAGGCAATCGTGGTCACTAATCCGTTGTTGGAAAACACGGGTGTTTCTCCCGTATTCATCAATAAAAAGCAGCCGGTTCCGTACGTGTTTTTTGCTTCTCCGGGTAAAAAGCAGGTTTGTCCGAAGAGAGCGGCCTGCTGGTCTCCGGCGGCTCCGGCAATCGGGATCGGGGCGCCGAAATAAATCGGGCTGGTTTCTCCGTAAATATGGCTGGAAGGCATGGGGACGGGAAGCATGGACTTTGGAATGTTTAGTTCCGACAGAATTTCATCGTCCCATGTCAGCGACTGAATATGGAACAGCATGGTTCGGGAAGCGTTGGAGTAGTCCGTAACATGGACCTGTCCGTTGGTCAGCTTCCAGATCAGCCAGGTCTCGACCGTACCGAATAACAGATCGCCGTTTTCGGCTTTTTTTCTTGCGCCTTCTACGTTGTCTAAGATCCATTTGATCTTTGTGGCGGAAAAATAGGCGTCGATGACAAGACCGGTTTTCTTCCGGAATGTTTCGGTGAGGCCTTTTTTCTTCAGCAAGTCGCAGTATTCGGAAGTTCTGCGGCACTGCCAGACAATCGCGTGATACACCGGTACGCCGGTATGCCTGTCCCAGACAATCGCGGTCTCGCGCTGGTTTGTTATGCCGATTGCGCAGATATCTCCCGCCGAAGCGCCGATATTTTCCATAGCGGCTTTTGCCACTTCCAGCTGAGTGGACCAGATTTCCTCCGCATCATGTTCCACCCAGCCGGGTTTCGGGAAAAACTGGGTAAATTCTTTTTGGGCTGCGCTGCACATTTCTCCATTTTGATTGAATAAGATGCATCGGCTGCTTGTCGTTCCGGAATCGAGAGCCATTATATATTTTGCCATAGAAGAACCTCCTTTTGCCGCGGTTGATTTTATCATTATACGCCTATTCGGCGAAGTCGGCAAGATGATATCGCAGGTTCTCTTCCGGCTGCTTGAAATCGTTTGGGTATGAGATTTCATATTGACACACTAGGTAAATGAAGATAAAATAAATTCATGTGAATGAGAGAACACAATATCTGGAGGAGACTATATGAGGATTTCAACAAAAGGACGTTATGCGCTCAGGCTGATGTTGGATATTGCAGTCCATGATGCCGAGGAGCCCGTGCGTTTAAAAGATACGGCAGGTCGTCAGTCCATATCCGTAAAATATTTGGAGCAGATCATAGCGTCTCTTGTCCGCTGTGGCTATGTGAAAAGCATACGCGGTCCCCAGGGGGGATACCGCCTTGTGAAAAAGCCGGAAGAATATACGGTCGGTATGATACTGCGCCAGGTAGAGGGCAGCATGGTTCCGGTCGCATGCGTGGAAAACGGTGCGGCAGACTGTGACAGACAGAGCGGATGCGTCACGCTGCGCATTTGGAAAGAACTGGATGAAGCAATCCGCGGCGTGCTGGATAGATATACGCTGGCAGATCTGGTTGCATGGCAGAACGATGCCGGTTAGTCTGCTTTTGCTGGATTCCGTTTGGCTAAATGGAACAATAGTCAGGCTTGTCACTTGACAAATGCATCAGACAGATTTATACTGCATTTAATTCCTATTAAACAAATAGAAAATATATGAAATAATGTCAGAAATGACGGAAAGAGAGGAGAACATGGCAGAAATATTTCAGGGAACTTTAGGTTTGATCGGAAATACGCCTTTGATGGAAGCAGTCAATATGGAGGCATACTATCAGTTAGACGCGCGTTTGCTGTTTAAGCTCGAGTATTTTAATCCGGCAGGAAGCGTAAAAGACAGGATCGCAAAAGCGATGATGGAGGATGCGGAAGAGAAAGGGCTGCTTACAAAACAGTCGGTGATTATCGAACCGACGTCCGGTAATACGGGGATTGGACTGGCAGCGATTGCGGCGGCAAAAGGATACCGCATCATTTTAACGATGCCGGAGACGATGAGTGTGGAACGCAGAAATATATTAAAAGCATACGGAGCGGAAATTGTGTTGACCGAAGGCGCAAAAGGTATGCGGGGAGCGATCGAAAAAGCGGAGGAACTGGCGAATGAACTGCCGAATGCCTATCTTCCCGGTCAGTTTGAAAATCCGGCGAACCCGAAGGCGCACCAAGAAACGACGGGACCCGAACTCTGGAACGATACAAACGGCAGCATCGACGTACTTGTGGCAGGCGTGGGAACCGGAGGAACCATAACGGGAACCGGGAACTATTTAAAATCCTGCAATCCAAAAATCAAAGTCATTGCCGTGGAGCCGGCGGATTCCCCCGTATTGTCGCATGGGACGGGCGGACCGCATAAAATCCAGGGAATCGGCGCCGGATTTGTACCGGATACGCTGGATACCGGCGTGTATGACGAAGTGGTTCCGGTGGAAAACGAAGCGGCGTTTCGGATGGCAAGAGAAATCGCAAAAAAGGAAGGCATTCTCGTGGGAATTTCTTCCGGAGCAGCGGCTTATGCGGCGATCGAACTTGCGAAGCTTCCGGAATATCAGGGCAAGACGATTGCGGCGATTCTGCCGGACGGCGGCGACCGATATTATTCTACGCCGCTGTTTATGGAATAGCCGGGAAGGATTCGAAACAAGGGTAGTTTGGGAGGTCAAAAGAGGAGGATATTATGAGTAAAAAAATAAACAGGAAAGACAGAAACTTTAAATTTGAAACCTTGCAGCTTCACGTGGGGCAGGAACATCCGGACCCGGCAACGGACGCAAGAGCGGTTCCGATTTATCAGACGTCTTCTTATGTGTTTCAAAACTGCGATCATGCTGCGGCAAGGTTTGCACTTGCAGATCCGGGCAATATCTACGGAAGACTGACAAATCCGACGCAGGATGTCTTTGAGCAGAGAATAGCGGCATTGGAAGGCGGCGTTGCGGCGCTTGCCGTTTCTTCCGGGGCTGCTGCAGTTACTTATACGATTCAGAACCTTGCGCAGAGCGGAGACCATATCGTTGCCGCTAAAAATATCTACGGGGGAACGTATAATCTTCTGGCGCATACACTGCCGCAGTACGGTATTGAGACGACGTTTGCAGATCCTCTGCCGCAGACATTGGAAGCTGCGATCCGGGACAATACAAAAGCCATCTATATTGAGACGCTTGGAAATCCCCATTCCGACGTGGCGGATCTTGCAGCCGCTGCCCGGATTGCTCACAGCCACCATATTCCGCTTGTCGTGGATAACACATTTGCTACGCCGTATCTGGTTCGTCCGATTGCGTACGGCGCCGATATCGTCGTGCATTCCGCTACAAAATTTATCGGCGGGCACGGAACTTCCCTTGGCGGCGTTATTGTAGACGGGGGGAATTTTGACTGGGAAGCAAGCGGTAAGTTTTCTTCTCTGACCGAGCCAAATCCAAGCTATCACGGCGTCAGCTTTACAAAAGCGGCGGGGGCTGCGGCTTTTGTGACTAAAATCCGAGCTATTTTGTTAAGAGATACGGGCGCGGCGCTTTCACCGTTCCATGCATTCCTGTTCTTGCAGGGACTGGAAACGCTTTCGCTTCGGGTAGAGCGCCATGTGGAAAACGCATTGCAGGTTGCAGCGTATTTAAACGGGCATCCGCAGGTGGAAGCCGTGCATCATCCTTCCGTTTCCAAAGATCCCGTGCAGCAGGCGTTGTATCAAAAGTATTTTCCGAACGGTGGAGGTTCTATTTTTACATTTGAAATCAAAGGAGACGAGAGATTGGCAAAGGATTTTATCGATCATCTGGAACTCTTTTCCCTTTTGGCAAATGTAGCCGACGCGAAGTCTCTGGTGATTCATCCGGCGTCTACGACGCATGCACAGTTAAACGAAGCAGAGTTAAACGAACAGGGCATCAAGCCGAATACGATCCGCCTTTCCATCGGAACGGAGCATATCGAGGATATTCTTATGGATCTGGAGGAAGCGTTTGAGGCGGTCAGATAGACAGTAAGAAATTCGGAAGAAAAAAGCGATCATCTGAAGGGGCTGTTGCAAAATAGATGAGTAATCCTCTATGGAGCAATGGCTCTTTCAATATTTATTGGCAACAAAAAAAGCGGGTGATGGGAATCGAACCCACGTATCCAGCTTGGAAGGCTGGTGTTCTACCATTGAACTACACCCGCATGTGAAATCAGTGCCCAGTTCCGGAATCGAACCAGAGACACGAGGATTTTCAGTCCTCTGCTCTAC
>BLMD01000253.1 GCA_011959925.1 Lachnospiraceae bacterium | reverse complement strand
CCGTCCATCACCGCAAGCTCATCCTGGCTCATCAGCTCTTTGCCACATTGTCAAGCGGTGAATTTAAAATTTTTATATTTTTTATGAAAATATATTGCACAAAAAATTTTCATGTGGTATAGTATGTAATGTAAAATGAATTTCAATTTGGAGGAACCGACCATGCTAATAGAAATAAGAGCCAATAACTGCTTTTCTTTTTCGGAAGAAATAGTTTTTTCTACGAAAGCGGATATGCGAAACAAAAAATTTGCATCTAACGTTCATAGCGAAAATAATTTCAATATATTAAAGGCGGTAGGAATCTATGGCCCTAACAATGCGGGTAAAACATGTCTGGTAAAATGTATCCGCAGTGCCAAAAACATTCTGTTAAATCAGAAACCCAAAATTATGCCGAATATTTTTCAAGACAGTACAATATGCCAGCTGGGAATCACGTTTCTGGAAGAAGGCAGGGAGTTTTCCTATGATTTTTGGTATGATGACCAAAAAAATGAATATCCCTATGAAAAATTTGTAGAAATCTCAAAAGATCAATATGGTAACGAAAAAGAGAATATTTGGCTTTTAAAAGATGTCGTCAGTGGAAATTACCAATGTGATGATGAAGATTTGTTAAAAATGATTTCTCTTGTATCTCAAAGTAATTTGTTGTTTTATCTGGTAGATGTCAATAAATTTGATAGACTGGCAGAAATGAAGCGAGTTGTTACAAAGTTCGCTTCTAAGATTGATATCATCAATATGAATAATATTCCCTTAAAACGAACAATCAATCTTATGAAGAATGAAAACGATCTACAGAGAAAAGTAGTAGAGTTCATTAAAAATTCGGATCTTTATATGGATGACTTCGGGTATGTAGATATGGATAAAATCCATGTAAAAATGAACTCTGATGAAGAAAAACCGGATGAAAAAGCTCTTGATATTCCTGAACAGATTATGGATCAAATTCGGTTGGTGTCTGTTTATAGAGGCGTTCCTGTTCCCAGCGTACTTTTTGACTCTACTGGAACAAAGAAAATTGCCGCTCTTGCAAGTTATATCATAGAAGGGATTGAACAGGGCAGGATTCTTGTGGTAGATGAATTAGACAGTAGTATTCATTTTAAACTGACCAGAGCAATCGTAGCTATGTTTAATAATGAATTGAATACAAATGCTCAGATGATATTTACAGTGCATGATATCAATTTAATGGATTGTAAAAAAATGTTCCGAAAAGAACAGATATGGTTTGTGCATAAAGATGAAAGTGGTGTCTATGTTTATTCCTTGGCGGCGTTTACCACACAACAGGGAGTGCGTGATACTACGGACATCATGGAAAAATATCGGAAAGGTGTATTAGGTGCCCTGCCTGATCCAGAGTTAATTCGTTCTTTACTGGATATCAAAGGAAACCGGAAGGAGGTGCCTGCCGATAATGAGTAAAATTCCTCAGATTTTTACTGGCAGCAGAATATGTATTATATGTGAAGGGGATGAAGAATATGAATATTTAGAGAAATTGATCTCATTAGATGTATGGAGCAAAGAATACCTTTTTCAACTGGAAAATGCTGAAGGAAATGGAAATATACCAGCACGATATCAGGACAAATATCAGAATAGTTCAAGTGACTTGGTATTGGTATTCTGTGATACAGATAAAAAACCTTATGAACAATATGTTGATATCAAGCGAAAAATCAACAAATTTCATGGAGTTGAAAATGCTGCAGACCAGATTGTTATATATGGAAATCCCTGTACCATGCAAATCATCATTGAACATTGGGATGATGTGATACTTAGTTCCAATAAAAAAAAGAAAAATGCCCCGATTATCTTTGAACTTACAGGCGTTGAAGGATACAAAGGGAGAGCGGATCAACGGCAAGCATTGTTTTCCCGAATTACAAAGGAAAACTATCAAGAAATGCGAGAGCGAATCAAAAAGCTGCCATCTGATGATGCAATAGAAGGAAGCACTAATTTAGGCAGATTTATTGAATACTTTACAATGGATGACAGTAAATGGATACAAACAATCAACAATGCTTTGGATGGATGACCATATTTAAGAAGAGATTCTGTATGGATATATAGAGATTTTTTCTCTTAATATAGCAGCCACTCAAATAATATGCTAACAAAAACATAAGAAACATTATAATTTACGGGTTCAGGCATACAAACAGCCAAAAAAATGCTTGTAGAAAGGAATATCTATGAAATTGAAAGCTTTAAGTCACTATAACGGAGACATGGACACACGATTTGGAGATTGTATACTGCTGTATGATACCACTTCTTTGGTAGTATACGATTGTGGACATATTCAGCATACTGAGGAGATTAAAAAATTTTTGAGAAAAAATAGTTTAATTTCCCAGATACACATTGTTATTTCACACAATGACAGTGACCATACAGATGGGGTTGAGAGTTTAATGGAACATCTGCACAGTAAAGGATATGATGTTATATTATATTCTTCTTTATATCTAAAAAGCGCAAGAAAAGTATTGGAACTTCTTGACGATGGGCGCAGGACATTGCCGGCAACAAAACAACATATACTTGAAACCTTTGACAATATAAAAGATATTGTTGAAAAAGCTCAGGAATATGGATTTTCAATTGAAAATGCCACTGTAGGAACAAAGGTGTTATCTGGGAGCATTGTTGGTCCAACAGAAGATGAATTTGCTGAGGTTGTTGCACAGGCTATTGAAGATGCCAAAACCACGAAAATAGATGGTGAAACTGTGATGAACGCTGCAAGTGTACAGTTAAAATATAAATTAACTAATGCAGAAATCATTCTTCTATGTGGAGATGCGTCACCTACCTATATACATCACCTTGATAACTATGATTTAATCCAGCTTCCTCATCACGGGAAGTTAGATAGCGCAAAGGAAATCTTTGATACTCTGAAAGATTCTTATGGAAAGAGTTATCTTATATCCGATAATACAGGTTCTGGGGCTACAAGCGGCGGTTCTGATAAACTAGTCGAGTATATGAAAAATGAACGGTATAGCCCGGCACTAAATACTAAAAATGGTGTGATATCTATCCCTGCAAATACATATGGGAATAATTCCAGTAACAGAACACAAGGAGTGAAGCTAGGTGAAATGGATTGTAAGCTCTGATCCTCGAATTTTTGTAAATAGAGCCCATATGTCAGCAAGATTACAATATATCCAATCTGTTACTGATGCACCAGTAACAGATTGGATGATTACTCGAAAAAACAGCGCTTTTCCCAAATCATTGTTTTGTTGCATGACAAATGATGAGTTAAATGGAACATTTATAACGGCACATATAGGTGAAGTCCAGCGATTATGCTCTGTCCATGAAATCGCAATGAGCGATTTCGTGATAGCTAATACATGCATTTGGGAAAAATCATCAAACAAACAAATATTATATTACATGATGAACATAAATAAAAAGGCAGTGCTCTGGTTTTCCAAGCAAACACTGAGTTTGGAAGAGAATTATAATTTGCGCCAATCAACATTGTTAAGCAATGTTGGAACATTTGGTTTTAATACTTCTTTATCAGAACGGCTACTCTTTTCCAACAGACATAAAGGATTCATGAAAGCTGTTTCTTTTGCTTTTGATAAAGTATCACCTATTATTTTGCCGCAAGATTATGATAGTATTATTATGTAATATTTGAAACAATAGAAATCAGTTTTAAATATGAATCCCAAAAAACAAATACCCATAATACACTTAAAATTATATTTTAGAATGGAGTAAAAATATTGAAAGAACCATTATCATTTTATAAAGCCAATGATGGTATAAAATTCTACCTTGTAAACTGCGGTTCAGGATTAACGCATCTGATTGTCTTTCCGGATGATACCGTAATGTTATTTGATTGTAACCTTATAGATGACGCAGAGCATCCAAACAGGAATAAAGATTATATCTTAAATTTCTTCAAAAATGTAATCCCGAAAAAAATAGATGAATATGGAAATACATTTCAGCCCATTGATATTTTCGTCAATTCCCACCGTGATACAGATCATCTAAAAGGATTAAAAGATATTAATAGTGTGTTTCCAATTCAATCAATATGGGATTCAGGATTCCATGGAGCAAATATCGGCAATGATGATTATAAGTATTATATGGGATTAAGAAATAGGTTAAAAAATAAGAATCGTGCCAATCTAAAAGTACCAACACCATCAAATAAACCATTTCAATGTATCGGAGGTGCTAATATATATTGTTTTTGTGATGCTCAAGAACCTACTACTCTAGTGAATGAATTGCTTTGTGAAAGCGCTGACAAAGAACAGCATACTAATTGTATCGTACTCCTAATCCACTATGCTGAAAAAAAATTACTATTAACAGGCGATTCTGATTGGAAAGCATGGAAAGAAGATATCGTCCCAAATTTTGAAGATTGTCCTGTTAACTATGAAAATACTGATATCCTAATTGCAAGTCACCATGGCTCAAGAACTTTTTTTACACGTGAAGATACAATTAATGAAACTAAATATCCAAACACCACTTATACTGAATCCATAAGACTAATAAGCCCTAAAATAACATTAATTTCATGTGCTGAATATGAATATAAAGATTATCATCTTCCAAATAAAGAAGCACTAAAATTATATAAAGATAATACGTCAAATGAACAAGTTTATACAACCAACGAGTATGGCACTTTCTTTGGGCGTATTGATTCAAACGGAAATTTTTCTGTAACACCAGAACGATTTCACAATCATGGAAAACAGACTGGAATGAAAATCCATCTAACATGTAAAACCGATACAGGTATTACACTTGAGACTAATACAGCATATGCTGTTGGTTGTAAACTAAATTTTTACCTCACCTCTATTGGTGGAGTTCTTAATGATATAGATAAACCACAAATTTTATGGGAAGTTTGCAATGCCGGCTATGGAAAAGACGATATACACCACGAAATTTATTATAAAGACAAGAATGAAGATGATAAAAAATGTTTTTTTTCACGAGATTTATGTTTCCTTGGAACTCATCTTCTTAGATGCCGTGTTATAAACAAACGAAAGCATTTTGACCAAACACTTATATTTGTAGTTCATGGGGAAAATTGAAGGAGAAGTAATGCTATGGATAATAATCTTAAAGACTATCGCGAAAAAGAACTGAAGAATTATGTAATTGGAAATGCATTAATAATAATAGTTTTGTTAGGTATATTTAATACACTACTTGATGTAAAAATGGATGAATCTACAAATAACATACTATTGACATTGAGTTCAGAAATAATCTCTGCCGGCATCTTTTCATCTATCTTATATACCTATGTATTTATTCTTGATGCTATTATTCCTGGAAATTGGAAAGATTCGATCTGTAATCTATGTAGACCACTTCCCGGTGAAATAATTTTTGAAGAAATCCGGGAAAAAGCAAACGATAAGCGATTCACAAAAGAAAAGGCTCTACAAAAATATGCAAACATATATGAAATTATAGATAATCTAATTGGAAAAGAAAAACGAAAAGCATCAAATGATGCATGGTACTCTATCTATCTTAAATACGAAAATAAAACAAAAATATTTATCTCTCAACGAGACTATTTATTATGTCGCGATTTATGTATTTCAACACTATATATTGGTTTATTATATTTTGTTTTATGGGCATTTTCGATTGTTGCTTTTGACTATAGAATTGTAATATTATTGATAGTTGAATTGATTGCTACAAATTTTGCCATGCGAGGTAAACAGAAAAGATTTGCTTATAATGTAATAGCCATGGATATACACACACCAGAAGAGAATCACGAATAACAAACATATATAATCTATTTCTCTAGCCCTCCCCTCTGCCGGGGAGGGTTATCATATTTATCCTGTTATCTCTTGTATCTCGCCGACAAAGTTATAGACAATCTTGATTTCCTGGCATTTCTGACCATCCACTTTTTTAACTTCACCCACCAGAATTTTACTGATAAGCCGGTTCAGCACAGCTTCATCCAGTTCTTGAATTGCAGCATATTTGCGGATTTCCTGCATAAATGTCCGAACGTCGCTTTCCTGCTCGTCTGTACGGCGCATCACCAGCATCAAATCCTGAAGCCGTTTCCGATTGGCTTCCTGTTCCTGCTCCAGTGAGGCAGTCAGCTTCAGAAAACGCTGTTCCGTCAGGATGCCTTTCGCCTTATCTGTATAAAGGCTCATAAACATGCTGTCTATCTCCTGATTCCTTGCTTCCAGCCGGTCACATTCTTTCTGCATTTCCGAAGCATCCGCCATATACCGCCGTTCCATGCGGCTGGACAGCCGCTGATAAAATACATCCGCATCTTTCAAAGCCATCGCCGCCAGATCCTGTATATCTTTCAGCACAAGATTATACAAATCCCTTGCTTCGATCTTGTGGCTTGTGCAGGCGTTCTTACCCAGCCGGTTATAAGTCTGGCAGATATAGTATGCCTTGTCTATCGGCTCCCGTTCTTTCCCGGTAAACCGGTTCTTCCCGGTTCTCCCGACTTTCTCATAACGCACCTGCATGGATTTCCCACAGGTAGCGCAATAGATAATTCCATGGAAGATGTTATAAAAAGGACAGGCATTCCCTTTCATAATTGTTGGCCTGCGGTCAATGATCTCCTGTACCTGTTCCCATTCTGCCGGTGTGACGATTGCTTCGTGGCAGTTCTCTATCACTTCCCAATTCTCACGGGGGATGATGTCGTAAGTGTTGGAACGGATACCTTTCTGGTGCGTCCGGCAGACCAGATGTGCGCCCTTATAAAAAGGATTCCGTAGGATATGGCTGATCCTTGCGCTGCCCCAGGAATAATAGTTCACATCACATTCCGTATTGGCTTTCACCCTTGTAATCGGCACTTTGTCATCCATCAGCTGCTTTGCAATCCGCATACAGCCCCAGCCATCCAGCGCAAGTTCAAAAATTCGGCGGATTACCGGCGCAGTTTCAGGATCTGTAATCAGATGCCCTTTTTCATCCGGGTCACGCATCAGTCCAAGCGGCGGCTGCCCTCCGCAGAATTTCCCCTGCCTGGAACGGGTCATGCGCCCTGCCAATACCTTTTTGGAAATGTCACGGCTGTACATGTCATTCAGGATATTTTTGAACGGCGTAATATCCATTTCCTGCCTTGTCAGGCTGTCCACCCCGTCCGTGACTGCAATGTATCTTACATTATGCTTTGGGAAAAAGATTTCGATATAACTGCCTGCTTCAATGTAATTTCTCCCCAGCCTGGATAAATCTTTGGTGATCACGCAGCCAACTTTCCCCGCTTCAATGTCGGCAATCATGCGCTGAAAAGAGGGACGGTTGAAATTTCGCCCCGTATAACCGTCGTCCACATAGTATTCATATTGGAACATGCCGTTTTTCTCGGCATAATCTTTGAGCATAAGCTTCTGGTTGCTGATGCTCATGCTTTCATTCTCCCGGCTGTCTTCAAGGGAAAGCCTGCAATAGAGGGCAGTTATCTTCTGGTTGATTTGATTTTTCCTGTTCATAGTCATTCTCCTTCTCTATGAACAGGGACACGATACAATTATAATACCATGCCCCCGCTCGTCCTGCAACCGTTTTTTAGCCTGCCTTCCGCCCCAGCCATTCCTCAAACTGCCCACAGGCCTGCCGCTCAATAAGCTGTTCAAAGGCTTCCTGCATGGTCTGGCTGCCGGAGAACTCCCGTGTCACGATAAACTGCACTTTTTTCCAACTCTCCTGTCTCTCTTTCTTCTTTTCTGAATCTCTCTGCATAAGCATTTGCCTCCATAAATGAAATAGCCAGACAAAGGAACACGGCAACGAAGTCCAACAACGGACAGCGTAAAACCTGTAATCTAATATCCGGCCTGTTATTATTGTTTTTTAAATTTTTCCTGAATTTCTCGTTGCTTTCGTTGTCATAAAAATAGACAATAATAAAATTCTCTTAAAATAAGCGGTTTTCTGAACAACAGGGCAGCATATTCACCGGCAACGAACCCGGCAACAGAACAACAACCTGCCCGGCAACCAGCACACAAAATCACTCCAGCCACTCCTTCGGAAGCTCCAACTGCCGGGCTTCTTCCTCTGTCAGTTTCAAAAAACCGGCTTCGTTGCCGGACAGTTCGTTGCCGGAATCCGGTATGCGTTCCCAGCCTTTCTGCCTGCCGTATCCGGCAAATGCCCTGGGATTGGAAAAGTACCGCCAGCCGGTGACAACAGAGTTCATAATCTCATTGATGTCGTGGATCTGCCAGCGTTTCGGCTCGTCATATTCATGATGCAGGGCTTCCCGGTAAAGCTGTTTGGAGCATACCTGATTCCCCTGATAGGTTTCCAGAAAACCGACAATCATTCCGGCTTCGGTATCCTCCGGCATAAAATCCTTTTGAACCTCCGCTAATTTCTTCTGTATGGACTTGCTGAATTTCATGGAGTAATTCCCGCCCTGGTAAATCTCCATAGCTTCCGCCCACACCTGCAAAAGATAGGCTCTGGAACCGTCCTCGTCCTCCAAAATGTGTACTTCCGCATCTTCCGGGCAGACCATCACCGGCAGGAACCGTCGGTTCCCGGCACGGTCAAGGGGCAGGAAGTCCAGCCGGTTTGATGTGCCGCCGAACACGCACTGCCGGAGCCGGTCTTTCGGCTGTGATTCATAGGGTGTCCGGTAGGTTTCCTTCTGCCTGCTGATAAAAGAGCGGATCTCCTCAATGCTCTTTGCGTTGCTGGTGGCAAGCATCTCCGACATTTCAATAATCCAGTGCCCCTGCAGCTTCGTAAATACTTTATCGTCATCCAGCTTCTTTAAGTCATCGCTGAACCATTCGTCTTTTATTGCCAGTAAGCGGAAAAAAGTGGATTTCCCTGCTCCCTGTCCGCCTACCAGACAAAGCATTTCCTCATATTTTGAACCGGGCATGAACACACGCCGGATTGCCCCTAACAGGAAGTGCTTCAGCATCTCCTCCACATAATCATCCGCGTCAGCCCCCAGGAAATGACGCAGGCAGAAACGGATGCGCGGCGTTTTGTCCCAGACAAGCCCATTCAGACAGTCCTTTATAGGGTGGTAGCAGTTTTCATCCGCCACGATTGCCAGGGCATTCTGAATCTTCTTTTCACTGGTCAGCCCATAGTTTTCCTCAAAATAAAGGAGCAGGTATTTAATATCCGTATCCGTAAGTGCGCTGGTGTTCCTGCGCCACCCCACATCCCGTACAATATCGATCCGCTCTGTCAGTAAATTCAGCCGAATTGCCCCCTTTAAAAGCGGGTCACGCAGGAATACGGTCTTGCAGTTCCCGATTGTGTTCGCTGTCTGCCCCTTTTGTGTAATGGAAAGGCTCTCCCTTACCTCATCGACCGTCAGTGCCGGTAGGAGCAGGCCTGCTGCGTTCATCACGGCCTGCCTTGTGGCGGGCGGCAAGTCCTGAAATCCGTTCCCCAATCCGCATCACTTCCTTTCCATGCTCTTTTATTACGGCGGCTTTTTCTTCTGCCGTACCGGTCAGCAGAGTATCCAGCAGATATTCTGTATAAGACTGTTTCTGTAAAGACTCCACAAACAGGGGATTCCATTCTTCTTCCGGAGTGTTTGGCGCATACTCTGTTCTCCATTTTTCTAACAAATGGTTATAATCCGATAAAATCCGGCAGCACTGTAACTCTGCCTGCTTTAGCCTCAGTTCTTCAGATATTTTTTTCTTTACCGGGAGTGGGGAAGCCCGCCCTTTGTTGTCGTAACTGATTCCAAAATCAGAAGCCAGCTTCACAGCCGCCCCGAGGTTATTCAGCCCATACAGCCTTGCCGCAAAGTCAATCACGTCGCCGTCTGCCTGGCAGCCGAAACAGTGGAAACGTTTATCCACCTTCATGCTTGGATGCCTGTCATCATGGAACGGGCAGCACGCCATGCCGTTCCGATTCACCCGGATACCATACATCTCAGCCGCCTGCCTTGCCGTCACATTTTCCTTTACTGCTTCAAATACATTCATACCGTCCCTTTCCGAAATAAAAAAGCATCTGCCATCTCCGCAAAGAAAAGCAAATGCTTCAAATTTCCATATCTTTTTTTGTTACCGGTCTTATCCCATCCCTGCGCTCCATGCGTTCACGGTTCGCCCGGTCTGCTTCTGTTTTCCCCCTTGCAAGCCTGTCCCTGATAGATTCCCTTGCTTTCTCCTTAATCTGTTCCTTATTCACACGGCTTACCTCCGGCTTTTGGAGCGCCGACTGGACTTTCCTCAGCACATTTTGCGCCGCATTTTTTATCTGCTCCTGGACTGTGTTCAGGCACTTCACGGCAAAATCCCTTTTCTCCTTCGGGGCTTTCCGCTCCGGCGAAGCCAGCCACTTTTTATAATCTTCAACTGCCCGGATGTCCTCTTTCTGTGTCTCCGCCCGGACAGTATCCGATACAACCTCACAGGCTTTCTCATAAGCAGTGTCCGCCACTTCCTCTACCAGCGATTCTATGTCTGCGATCTTCATGGTGACAGTTGCAAGGGCCGCCTGCTTTTCTGAAAGTTCCTGCTTCTTTTCCTCAATCAATCCTTCCTGTTTTTCCAGTTCTTTTTCCTTCTCTAAAACAGCCTTTGCCGCTTTATCAAATTTATTTTCCTGTTCCGCTATGGCCATGGTATTTTGCCTTAAAATTTCTCCCTGTGCGGAGAGTTTTTCTTTCTGCTTTTCAATGATGAAATCCTGCTTTTCCAGATATCCCCTGCCGCCGTAGCTTGGTTCTGTCTGCAAATGCAGACTGTGTTTCGCACAGATACGGAAAAGCATTTTCCGGCACTCCGCATCAAAGGTCTGCTTACGGTTGTTGTTCCTGCCTTTTTTCTTTTCAGGATCAGGGAGTGGCACCCCCAGTTCTTCCAACGCTTTCTCCTGCTGCGGACATAATTCGCCGTATTTATTTTCACAGTCAAAAACGTGTCTTTCATGGATATGCGGGGTGCCTTCGTCAAGGTGCAGCGCCCCATATGCACTAACTTTAATGCAAATCCATAAAATTTCTGTTATAATCAAAC
>BLMD01000252.1 GCA_011959925.1 Lachnospiraceae bacterium | reverse complement strand
AATTTTTTGTACAGAAAAGGAGCTGCGCACTAATTATTTAGTGCGACAGCCCCTTATATATATTAACATAAAAACAGGAAAAATCCAAGTCTGTCATTGTAATTTCGGGCATGCTATACTGATGTACCGGCAGTGAGAGGAGAGAATCTGCCGGAGAGTGCCTGTAGGCGGTATTGGACTATGTGTGAAAAGAATGAGATACTAGGAGGGATATGGGGTCTATCAGGAATTGGACGAGGTCAAACGATGGGATTATGAACTGTACAGGGAAGCGCTGAAAGATCTTTGTTGGAGGTAGGACTGTGTATCGTATGGAAGAATTGATCCCGATTGTGGGAAAGCTGACACAACGCTATACGTCGTTGGAAAGAACATCGGTTACTTATGAAACGGCAAATCAGCTGATGGGAGTCGTGCTTTACTGTCTGCGGGAAGCAGAGTATGCGTCGGATCATGCGCTGGTATCCGGTGGGGGATGTGATATGTTGTGAACTGTAGATGTAAACATTTCCAATAAACGCTTTATTTTAGCGGAAATGCGCATCTGCAAAAATACAACATATGCGGCTGGCTCATTTGTGGTGAATGGAAACTTGCAGATGTTGTAATACAAGGAAGAAGGTGATAATCCTTTTATTCGTATCTGTAAACAGTTTAGCACAAAGAAAGGCGGTTGTATATGGAGATTACTTACCATTGGGAAGGGGATTACTTAACTTAAAGATAACATATACATACAGCCTGCTGATACATTGCTTGCAGATACCCCGCAGAAACCAAACCATACAGAAAAGGAGTTTTTGCATATGAAATCACTATTTGAACAGTTGGGCGGCACATACCACGAAGAAAATGGGTATCTTATCCCAGATTTAAGATTACCCGCCGAAGAAGAACAGCCAATAGGCTTATGGGGGTGAGCGAGTGCCAGTGGCACTCAAGCTGCGAACCGACCGAGCCGACAGGCGAGAAAGCGGCACTTGGACTATCTGAAACAGTACCATAAGGTTACATACACCAATCTTCTTACAAGCGGCAGGCTCAACGCCTATCTTGTAGATGTAGACAGGCAGGCACAGGAACGCTTTGAAAGGCTCATAGAGGG
>BLMD01000251.1 GCA_011959925.1 Lachnospiraceae bacterium | reverse complement strand
TGGATTTGCATTAAAGTTAGTGCATATGGGGATTGCCCCGCTTTTCAGCATGGAAGTAAGCTCCGCAGGGGAAAGGCGCATGGAGCGCACAAGCTGGACGATCTGTAAATTCTCTGCTTCGGTTTTCTGTGCTTCCAGCCCTTTCAGCTTGTTCTGGTACTCGGTGATCTTCTCGCGGGTCTTTTCAATTTCCCGGTTGATACGGTCGATTTTGTTCATTGCCATAATGCAAAACTCCTTTCATAGTCAAAAAAATGTTGGTTAGTTCCAGTTCATCAGCCCATAGCCTTTGATACAGCGGTAGTCAAGGGGATAGCTTTTGATCTTGCAAGCGTCCCCGGAATTGCCCTCGACGGTGTAAACGCGCTGCCCGTCCGTGCCGATCACAAGCCCTACATGGTCTGCGCTCCCGTCTAAGTCCCAGTCAAAAAAGATTGCGTCGCCGGGTGCGATATTGGCATAGCTTCGGTCGCCCCATTGTCCGTGTGACTGGAACCACGGAATCCCCTGTGACTGGCAGGCGGCAAAGCGCGGCTCGCTTTTCCCGGCTTGATTGTAGCACCATGAAACGAAACAGGCGCACCATTCCACACGGCTGTTAAAGCCGTACCAGCTCCAATAAGGCTGTCCCCCTACGTTTCCTACCTGTGACTTTGCCCGGTCTACTACGGCGGTATTGCCGGGGCGTGTGCCGTTTACAAGCTGCACCCCGCTTAAATCCTCGGACGGGTTCGTGTCCGGGGAACCGCCCCCGAAAATCAAGGGCTTGTTGCCGCTGGTTTCCAAGTACACCCGGAACATTTCAAGCTGCTCCGGCGTGAGTAGCCCCGGTGCAAGGTCGGATATGGGCTTGTTCTCCAGCTTGACATGGAGAATGTAATAGTTATAAGGGACTTCCTCGGTAGTGGTTTCCCCGGTTTCCGGGTCGGTGCTGGTTTCCGTGCGGTAGCGTACCTCCACTTCCTCTGTCAGCGTGAGGGTGTATTGCAGCGAAAAGATACGCTGTATTTCTGCTTGTGCGGTTGCCGGGGTATAGGTCTGTAAGAGCGCGGTCAGATAGGACGCTAATTCATGGGGGTTATGCCCGATACTGTCAAGGTCATAACGGTATTCGTCATAGCCGGGATTGTCGCGCTCGATATTGTCTATCGTGCGTTGCAGCTCTGTTTCCAGTGCCGCATAGCTGTTTTCCACGGCGACTAAATCCGCGTCCTCCGACGTGTAGGAAGTCCCCACAATGCCGTTTATCATGCCGGAAAACATAGCCCCGCAGGAAGATAACGCCGACGATACCATGATGAATAAGAGCAGCGCACCAACGGCGATACATACCCCCGCCGGGTGCCGCCCCACAAAAGCGATTGCCTTTTTGGTTTCCTCGGCGGTCTTTTTGGCGGCTTTCCTTGTGTTCTCCGCTGCGTTCTTGACCGACTTCGCGCCCTGTGCCTTGACGGTCTTTGCATACTGTTTCTTGATACGCTGTTTCTGCATATACCGGGAGAACGGGTTGGACGCGGCGATCTGCGGGTTGTCGTGGAGTGCCTTTTGGTAGAGGTAATTGGCGTTTGCTTTTTCCGCTGCCTTTTCTGCCTTTGCCGCCGCCCGGTAGGGTTTGAGCTTGTGGCTGCGGTAGCCCTCCCGCACTTTCCGCACCGTGAACTTTGCGCCTTTCTCCGCTAATTCCTCGGATTTGTGCGCCCCCTCCACGCCGGAATTATCCTTTTCTACGGAATGTACCTTGTTGTGAACGAAAATACCCGCTTCCTGCACGGGGCGGGACAGCGGGTTTTTATGGGGCTTATTGCCATTCATTGGCTTTTCCCGTTCCTCAAAGTGTAAGCGGGTCTTGCCTTTCACGGTGGCTGCGT
>BLMD01000250.1 GCA_011959925.1 Lachnospiraceae bacterium | reverse complement strand
GCATAATATTATTATTGTAGGAGCGGGAAATCTCGGACAGGCGCTTGCAAATTACGTGGAATTTGAAAAATTCGGTTTTAAGATTATCGCTCTGTTTGACATCAATCCGGAACTAAAAGGGCAGACGGTCCGGGGGATCGGCATCCATATGTTAGAGGAACTGGATGCATTCTGCAAAAAAGAGCGGGTAAATATTGCGGCGCTGACCATGCCGAAAACAAAAGCGGATACGATCGCCAACCATCTGGCAGACCTTGGGATTCCGGCGATCTGGAATTTTGCAAATGTGGATTTAAAGCTGGCGGATAAACAGGTTGTCGTGGAAAATGTACATCTTTCCGACAGCCTGATGCAGCTATCGTATAATCTTGTCAAACATAAACAAAGCTGAGGTGACAAACGTGTATAAGCTTTTAAACAGCGCAGAAATGAAACAGTGCGACCGCAATACCATAGAATATTACGGCATACCTTCTGCAGTGCTGATGGAGCGCGCCGCTCTGGCAGTATTTGCAGAAGTATCCAGGCGCATAGAAAAAAACGCGGGCAGGATACTGATCGTCTGTGGTTCGGGAAATAATGGCGGAGACGGCCTTGCAGCGGCAAGGCTGTTCTATTTGGCGGGATATGATGTGGAAGTTTGGATGCCGGCAGATAAAAAGAAAATGACGGCCGAGACAAAGGCACAGTACGAAACCGCCTGTCGATATGAGATTCCCGTGATAATGGGACCGCAGCCGGATTCGGCGTATGCCGTTGTGGTAGACGCATTGTTTGGGATCGGATTGTCCCGCATGATCGAAGGGCAGTTGGCTGCGTGCATCGATATCATGAACCGGATCGATGCATATAAAGTTGCAGTCGATCTTGCATCGGGTGTTTCAGCGGATACCGGAAACGTCTGGAATACGGCGTTTCGTGCAGACCTTACGGTTACGTTTGGTTTTGCCAAGGTCGGCCAGTTTTTGTATCCGGGCGCATCGTATACCGGGGAGCTTGTTCTTGCCGATATCGGCATTGATGAGAAAAGTTTGCGCAGTGTAGAGCCAAGAGGGGCTTATCTGGAGAGAGACTGCGCGATGCGCCTGCTTCCGGAGAGGACGGCATATTCCCATAAAGGCAGTTACGGAAACGTACTTGTGGTTGCAGGGAGCAGCGCTATGGCGGGAGCGGCTTATTTCGCCGCAAAAGCGGCATATGACAGCGGCGTCGGCCTGGTGAGGATTTTTACGGCGGGCATCAACCGCGACATTCTTCTGACGAAGCTTCCGGAAGCGCTTCTGACGGTTTACGATACGAAAGAGGAAGCGGCCAAAGAGCTGCCTTCCTGTATGGAATGGGCGGATGCGGTTTTGATCGGTCCGGGTCTGTCGGATTCCCATGCCGCGCGGTTTCTGGTGGAGGAGGTTTTGCAGTATCCGAAGAAAAAAATTGTATTGGATGCGGATGCGCTGAATATACTTTCCCAAAACAAGAACCTTTACCGCCTGCTTTCAGAATCATGCGTCCTTACGCCGCATCTTGGGGAAATGAGCAGGCTGACAGG
>BLMD01000249.1 GCA_011959925.1 Lachnospiraceae bacterium | reverse complement strand
TTTGGCGGTGTCTGTGTACTGTTTCCTGCTGCCTTTTTGGGTTGCTCCTTTAGGGTCAATCCCGTTATTTCTATTGCTGCCTGTGCATAGTTACGGCAATCTAAAGGTTCATTCCGTTTCGTTTCCCCCGTCAGTTCCCAAACAAAATACGGTCTGCCTTTCTTGTATCGTAATACCTGTTTTTCTGCCGTCAATCCCTTAAAATAATCCTCGTCATATCCTCGGATATATCCGTTTTCATCTTTCGGAAAGTGACAGTATCCCGGTCCCTCTTCCTCAATCTGTAACCTCTGTAATAACAAAGACTTCCCGGTATCTACCCCTAGCGTGAATAGATACGCCTGCTCTCTGTTATTCTTTGACGGCTTCGGGATATACGGGCGGTCTGTGCCGTCCTTTCCCTTTATGGCAAATATTTTCCTTGCCGTCCGTGCCTTGCAGAATCGGTAGACCTTATTTGTAAAATGTCCGCCGGAATCCATGCAGGCACACACAATACGCAATTCTGTACCGTCCGCTTTCTTGAATTTCTGCAATAGAAATTCATCAAGATTTTTCCATATCTCGGCTTGTTTCAAATCTCCGTATATCCTCTTGTAGACTATTCCGTAAGATTCATGCCACACGCCCCAACCGACAACCTCAATTTCAAATCTATCGTCCTGCGTGTCAATCCCTGCCGTTATCGCTATGACCTCTTCCGGCACTTCGCAACGGTATTTCTCACGCCGTTTTAACAAATCCTCTTTGTTGGCACTTTCGCCCTCTTCCTCCCAAGTCTGCCCCAACTCGGTATTGACCCAAGATTTCATCAGCTCCACATTGCCTTTTTTTAGTGCCTGATCCGCTTCGATAAATCCTTTTATAATCTTTTCCCAACCAAAGAACGTAGACGCTAAAGAATTGAAATGAAAACCCCTCACTTTTCGGTTAGGGTACTTGGCTACATATTTCCCCTCGTTAAAATGGTCTTTCCATTCAATTTCGGAATGGATACAACCGCACTTTGCACAAGCGTATGTAATGCTTTGTACTTCCCCGTCTGCGTCAACCGTGTATGTAAGGTTTCCCCATTCCAACGGCTGCAACTCTCCGCAACTCGGACAAGGTACATTCCATTCCTCCATTGTGGAATGTTCGTACTCCATTTCAATACGTGATACGCCTTTTATGGTAGGAGTGCTTGTGTCTACCTCCTTACGATTCCAGTATGTCGTTAAACGCTTCCCCGCAAGTATCAGAGGGTCCCCCTCCGCCCCTGCGGTCGGCGGGTATGCGTCTATTTCGTCCGCAAGCAGGACACGGATAGGACGGCTTCTAAGTTCTGTCGGGGAATTTGCCCCGGTCATTGTGATACGTCCGCCCGGAAACGCCTTTTTAAATATCGTGTTTCCGCTCGTCCTGCTCTTCTCGTTTATCTTATCTCTTAAAGCCGGGGTATCCCTTACCATTGGCATAAGCCTATCTTTGCTCATGGTTTCCGCAAGCGATAATGTCGGCTGCATACATAGCATTGTGCAAGGGTCGTAGTGCATATAGTAGCCTATGGTATTAAGCAAAAAAGCGTCTGTTTTCCCCATTTGTGCAGCACTCATTACCACGACCTTTTCAATGGATATATCGGTTATAGCGTCCATGATTTCCCGCTGCCACGGTGCTTTTGATGTATCCCAACGTCCGCCCTTGCTGCCGGATTCAGAGGAAAGACGGCGGTATTTGTCCGCCCATTGGGATAATGTAAGGTCGGGCGGTGGCTCTAATACCTTAAATATCCGATTGAAAAGGTCAATCGTTTCCCTCTTCATCTTCTTTTATTTCCTCCTTAAAAACTTCCTCAAAATTTGACAACTCGGCTAATGTTTCCTTTATCCTGCCGTTTAGGTATACAAATATTTTCGCTTTGTCTGTCATGGTTGCCAACTTCTCGGCTTCCTCTGCCGGAATCGCACTTAAACGGCTTTTAAAATTTATCAGAGTGGCGGACATTATTTTTTCTATGTCCTCCGCCTTGTGCAACTCCCCTTTCTTTACCGACAAGTCCAATTCCTCATTAAG
>BLMD01000248.1 GCA_011959925.1 Lachnospiraceae bacterium | reverse complement strand
CGCGGATTGCCAGCGGCGTTCCGGTAGGCGGAGATCTGGAATATATTGATGAAGTTACGCTGCTGCGCGCATTGGAAGGAAGAAAAGAACTTTAGAAGAAAACACGCCGGATTTTGGAATCTGACGTGTTTTTTTGTCGATATTTTTTTGGGCATGCTGTCAGGGATTTGCAAAAAACGCGGATATCTTATGTTAAGGTTAGAACGGAACCAAAGGATGGTCGGACAGGCTGTGACGGCAGAGTACGGGAGGAAGGAATGACGTATGATTGAAATTATACAGCAGACTGTAAAGACAGAAGAGAACTTAGAAGGTAAACTTCCTAAAAATATACGCCAGATCGGAAATCCGGAAAAAGATTTTCGGATATATATGGAGGATTATGTCTATACTTATCTGCATCCTGCACAAATACACGGAATGGAAACGGGATTTCTGCCGCGGCTTTTGATTCTGCTGGGGGAAATCAATCATTTTTCCAATCGCAGCTGCGCATTTATCAGCGGAGCGATTCAGGTTGAAAACAGCGAATATCCGGAAGCTGTACCGGAACTGAATGAAGATACCTGGCGAAAAATACATAAGGAAATACAGAGGTTTTTTGACAAATGCGAAATCGTAGGCTGGGTTTTGGATATTCCCGGAAACACATTGGAAGTGGCACCGGAAATGGAAGAAATTCACCGCAGAAATTTTGTCAGTCCGTATCAGTTTTTCTTTTTAATGGATTCCCAAGAGAGGGAAGAAGCGTTCTATACTTGGAAAGAAGGCAGGCTGGCGAGAAAAGAAGGGTATTTTATTTATTACGAAAAAAACCCGCAGATGCAGGAGTATATGATCAGCCGAAGGGAGGAATTGTACGGAGAGGTGCCGCAGGCAGAAGAGGTTCCGGACCGGGCGGCAAGAAATTACCGTGCCATGATGCAGGAAAAGAAAGAACGGAATTATAAGAAAAGCGCAGGGATTCTTTCGTATCTGAGTTCTGTTTTTATGGTGATTATTCTTTGCTCGGTCAGCGTCATTTTACTTGGAAATATCCGGAGAATGGAGCATATGGAACAGACGATATCGGTTATGTCCGATGCACTGGAGTCTACGGAAGAAGAAAAAGAAAATGAAAAAAATCAGGTGGCGGTAGAAACGGTGAGCGGAAATGTTCTTCCCGTGGATGAGACAGCGAAAAGGGAGACGACAGTCGGACAAACTGTCGTAACGCCGCCGTCATCTATAGAAGAAACGGTGAATGAAGCGCCTTTGGTATCCGAGAATGAACAGCCATCCGATAAGACCGACGGGAGTAAGGAGACCAAGAACGAGCGGCAGGATTCTCCGCCCGCCCGGTCCCCGGAAGAAATTTATCGTGAACAGGGAATATATCACACGCAAAAATCCGGTGACATAACCCA
>BLMD01000247.1 GCA_011959925.1 Lachnospiraceae bacterium | reverse complement strand
TGTGGGAACTACTAACTTGCGAAAACTGCTATGTTGTATAGAATTTTGATTTCTGTCTTGGTTTTAGATTGTTTGGGAATCCAGGACGATGGTGAAGGGACCGTCGTTTTCCAACGTTATTTTCATGTCTGCACCAAAGATTCCGGTCTCTGTTTGATATCCGGCTGCAATGCATTGTTCGATGATATATTCGTACAATTGATTGGCAAGGTCTGCACTGGCTGCCTGGATAAAGGATGGACGGTTTCCTTTTTTACAGTCTGCATAAAGGGTAAATTGTGATACCAATAGTAAGCTTCCGTCCACGTCTTTCAGCGATAAATTTGTTTTACCTTCGGAATCTTCAAAAATACGCATGTTCAACAACTTTTTGATCATCTTATCAGCAATTTCTTTTGTATCTTCCTCTGACACTCCGATCAGTACAAGAAAGCCTTTTCGGATCGATCCGGTGACTGTTCCGTCTGCTTTGACACTTGCATGGTTTACGCGTTGTATGAGAAATCGCATATTCTTCTCTCCTTTTTCGTTTTGTTCCTGATTTTCATTATAACCTTATATGACGTTAAAGTTTTTCTATCCTTTCTCTTACTATGATCCCTGAATTTTGAATACTTGTCAATGACTTTTTATGGATTTTCCCTTCCAAATAGTTTATAATAACTATTGCTATCCTCAAATAGACCAAGCTCGGATTACCGGCTTTACGCTAAGTGATTCTTAACATAAAGAAGAGGTGAGATTATGAAGTTACAGCAATTATTAAGTTATACCAGAAAAGCCGTAGACGATTATGGAATGATTCTGCCGGGGGATAAAATTGCCGTTGGAATTTCCGGAGGAAAAGACAGCCTTGCCATGCTGTATGCCCTGAAACATCTACAGCGATTTTATCCGAATCCTTTTGAATTATGTGCGATCACCGTTCATCTGGGTTATGAAGAGTTTCATCTTGATCGGGTAAAAGCCTTATGTGAAGAGCTTGACGTTCCTTTTTATGAGGTTTCTACCGACATTGCAAAGATTATCTTTGAAGACCGAAAAGAGGCTTCTCCCTGCTCTCTCTGCGCCAAAATGCGTAAAGGAGCGTTAAACCAGAAGGCAAAGGAACTGGGCTTTCATAAGGTTGCATATGCCCACCATAAGGACGATATCGTGGAGACAATGCTTCTTTCGCTCATTTATGAGGGAAGATTCTATGCATTTGCTCCCGTGACCTATTTAGACCGGATGGATCTGCACGTGATCCGTCCGATGATGTACGTTACCGAAGCGGATATCATTGGGTTTTGGAACCGCTATCACCTTCCGGTTGAGAAAAATCCCTGCCCCGTAGACGGTGTCACAAGGCGCGAATATGTAAAACAGCTCTTAAAGAAACTAAATCAGGAAAATCCGGGCGTTAAAAACCGAATGTTTACGGCAATCTGCAACGGAAATATCCCCGGTTGGCAACACATTTTACCATAACAGACAGAAAGGAAATTCGTTATGAAAGAAAAAGCATATCATGAAAAGGTTACGATTCAAAATGAATTAAAGTTAAGGGAATTGTTGCAGACACTGCCCAATTTCTGCCGTGATTATTTTATCGGCATCGAACCGACGACCTCATCTAGAACACGGATTGCCTATGCATATGACCTGGGAATCTTTTTTGAATATATGCATGAAAACAATCCTTTCTGCAGAAAAACAGAGATTTCAGAATTTCCGCTTACCATCTTAGATCAGATTAAGGCTCAGGATATTGAAGAATACTTGAACTGGTTAAAGTATTACATTAAAGATGAAGTTGAACACACCAATAATGAACGCGGCATCTCCAGGAAACTGGCATGCTTAAGGAGTTTTTACCACTTTTTTTTCCGGACAGAGCGAATTTCAACCAATCCGGCAGAATTGGTAAAAATGCCGAAACTGCATGAAAAAAACATTGTACGGCTGGATGTGGACGAAGTTGCTTTACTGTTGGATGAAGTGGAGTCCGGTGAAAGTTTGACACAGCGTCAGAAAGCATACCATGCACAGACAAAAAAGCGCGATCTGGCTATGCTGACGCTGATGCTTGGAACGGGAATCCGTGTATCCGAATGTGTGGGACTGGATATTTCCGACGTAGATTTTAAAAATAACGGAATCAAGGTACACCGAAAAGGCGGCTACGAGTCCATCGTATATTTCGGTGAAGAAGTGGAACGTGCGCTTTTAGATTACATACAGGAACGAACAAAAATCATTCCGGCAGAAGGCAGCGCCAATGCCCTCTTTCTTTCGATGCAGAAAAAACGCATGAGCGTCCGTTCTGTAGAAAATCTGGTAAAAAAATATTCCAAACTGGTAACGTCTTTAAAAAACATTACGCCGCACAAACTGCGCAGCACATACGGAACCGCCCTGTATCAGGAATCCGGGGATATTTACCTGGTTGCCGACGTATTAGGGCATAAAGACGTCAATACAACCCGGAAACATTACGCGGCACAGGCAGATCAGCGGCGCAGACAGGCTGCCAAACTGGTTCGTCTCCGGGAATCGGAATAACTTATATATCAGAACGATCCACAACCTGTTGGATACGGTTTTGTACCAGCAGGGCGATTTCATTGGTTTTCATATCTTTGTAATCTGAGTACGGGATTGGCTGCAGATAATGAACCTGTGTTGTTATTTTCCCGAAATGAAAACTATTGAATACTTTATAGGAATCAATCAGTGCAACCGGCACGATGGGTACTTTTGCTTTGATTGCAGCTTTAAAGCTGCCGGCTTTAAACCCTGCCACATGATTTTTGTTATTAAATTCATATCCGCCTTCCGGAAACAAAATATAACGCTTACCCTCCGCTACATCTTTTGCCACTTCATTGATAATCGTAAGCGCCTGTCGAACATTATCTTTCTCCAGTCGTTTCCCCTGGATCAAATCTATAAATTCCTTCACTAAAATGGAATTCGACTTTGCCTTGTCCATAACAATGGAACAGGGCAATTTGTGCGTATGAATAATACCCAGCGCATCATACTTCCCCTGATGATTGGGATACATGATATAACCGCCTTCTTTGGGAAGATTTTCTGCACCATACGATTTCGTATGTACTTTCCCGGAAAACTTCATCAGCCGTATAACATGTCTGGCAAGATTATACCTCTCTTCTTCCGAATACCGATCCGGATGTTCCGATTCCCGCCGCATTTTGGGAATAATATAAGGGGCCCGGAACAAATTCATAATAATCACATAAATGAATCTTAACATTTCAACTCTCCTTAGTTCTCTATTATACGTGATTTTACAAAAAAAGACAAGAAAAAGTATCGGAGAGGCTTTTACAGCCTCCCCGATACTTATATGCTAGGGATTTCGGTATTTATATAGAATACCTTATTTTAACATCTTTTTCATTTCGTCCGCAACGAACTGTACTTTTGTTCCAACGATTACCTGAACAGATGTCTTGCTCGGTCTCATAACGCCTGCAACACCTGCAGATTTGATCTTTTTCTCATCGATCTTTGTATAATCATTGATTTCAAGACGAAGTCTTGTAATACAGTTGTCAAGAGATTTCACGTTATCTTTTCCGCCAAGACCTTCTAAAACGATCTTAGCAACTTCTGTGAAATTATCGTTAGAAAGAACAACTCTCTTCTCTGCTTCCAGATCGTCATCTTCCCTGCCAGGGCTCTTTAAGTTAAATGTTGTGATAACGAAACGGAATACTATGTAGTAGATGATACCAACTACGATTCCAACCGGAATCAGGAACCACGGATTCTGTGCTAACGGTGTGAAAGCACTGAGAACCATATCAATGGAACCGCCGGAGAATGAGAAACCAGCTCTGATCGGAAGCGCAACTGTGATACCTGCAGTAACACCTGCTAATAATGCATGAACTACGTATAAGCCAGGAGCCAGGAACATGAATGAGAATTCAATCGGCTCCGTAACGCCTGTAAAGAAGGAACAGAATGCTGCAGATGCAAGCAAGCCGTAAACCATTTTCTTTTTCTCAGGTTTAGCAGTATGATACATAGCCAGGCAGGCTGCCGGAAGACCGAACATCATGAACGGGAAGAATCCTGTCATATACATACCAGTCTCGCCGAATACACCCGTATTGCCCCAGAAATTGCCAAGGTCGTTGATACCAGCAACGTCGAACCAGAATACGGAGTTTAATGCATGGTGCAGACCGAACGGAATCAGCAAACGGTTGAAGAATGCATAGATACCAGCTCCAACTGCGCCCATTCCAAGGAATGTCTCTCCCAAGGAAACCAATGCGCCGAAAATAAGCGGCCATACGAAGAATAAAACACCAGATGCAACGATAGAAAAAACAGCCGTTACGATTGCTACGGCACGTTTACCGCTGAAGAATGCCAATGCATCCGGTAATTTCGTACTTTTAAATCTGTTGTAGCATGTGGAACCAATGATACCGGAAAGAATACCGATAAACTGGTTGTTGATTTTGCCAAATGCTGCATGTGCGTCTGCTCCGGTTAAAGCGGAAACCGTACCGCTGCTTAACAGAGTAGTGATCATTAAGAATGATACCAGACCTGCAAGACCGCCGGTTCCGTCGCCGTCTTCTGACATACCAACGCCGACACCGATTGCAAATAACCATGCCATGTTGTCAATTAACGCTCCACCTGCTTTGATGAGGAACAAACCGATCGTATAAGATACACCGCCGGCTGTAAATCCTGCAACCTCACCAGCCATAGCTGCCGGTGCTAAAATGTATCCGATTCCCATCAGGATACCGCAGACCGGGAGACATGCTACGGGAAGCATCAAAGACTTTCCTAGCTTTTGAAAATATTTCATCATAAAAAGTTTACCCCCTTGTTTTTAGTTTCGCCCTAGCATCGAAACAATTTTCAAAACTTTATTCTATAGATTAGCCTTCAGAAAATCCTCCACTGCTTTCACAGCTTCATCTTCGTCAGGACCCTCTACCTTAACTGTAATTTCCGTGCCTTTTGTGGCACTTAATCCCATCAATGCCATAATTCTTTTGGCATTTGCCTCTTTACCGTCTTTTACGACCGTAATATCACTCTGAAACCCTCCCGCCAGTTTGACAAATAATCCTGCCGGTCTTGCATGTATGCCAAGTTCATCTGTGATTGTATAATTAATTGATTTCATTTGAATATCCTCCTAAATCTCTCTGATCGCTTTTCGAAGCGGTAATACATAGGTGGGAGAAACCGATAATTCGTCGACTCCCATATCCACAAAGGTCTTTGTCAGGGTCGTATCGCTTGCGAGTTCTCCGCAGATGCCTACCCAGGTATTTTCTTTGTGGCCGTTTTCTATCGTCATTTGTATCAGCCTTAAGATTGCCGTATGATGCGTATCGCAAATGCTTTCCAGTCTCTGGTTCTGCCTGTCGATTGCCAGTGTATACTGTGTCAGATCGTTGGTTCCGATACTAAAGAATTCTACTTCTTTCGCAAGCTGATCGCTGATTACGGCTGCCGCCGGTGTTTCGATCATAATGCCAAGCTCTACTTCGCCCATCGGAATGTCTTCCGCCGCCAGTTCCCGTTTGATGTCTTCTACAATATCTTTTATTTTGCGGATTTCATCGACGGATATGATCATCGGAAACATGATCGCAGCCGTTCCGTATGCACTCGCTCGGTAAATCGCCCTTAACTGGGTACGGAAGATATCCGGCTGATCCAGACAGATCCGAATCGCGCGGTATCCCATCGCAGGATTATCCTCGTGTTCCAGGCCAAGATAATCCGCTTTTTTATCCGCTCCGATATCCAGCGTTCGGATAATCACTTTCTTACCGTTCATCTTTTCTAATACCGCTTTATAACTTTCAAACTGCTCTTCTTCCGTCGGGCAGTTATCTCTTCCGAGATAGAGGAATTCGCTTCTGAAAAGTCCGATGCCGCCGCCGTCCGATTCTAGCACACGTTCCACATCTGCTACTTCTCCGATATTGCAGTAAACATTGACTCTCCTGCCGTCTGTCGTAACGTTATCCTGTCCAATCAGTTTCTTTAAGCTTTCGGTCTCGCTGATCCACTCGTCACGTTTCGCCGTAAGCTCCTGCAGCACTTCTTCCGGCGGATTGATAATAAGTTCTTCCGTAAATCCGTCTACAATCGCCATCTTTCCCTGATATTCATCGAGCAGCGCCACATCTGTGCTGACCAGAGAAGGAAGATTTAAACTCCTCGCCAGGATTGCCGTATGTGAATTAGCCGAACCATGGATCGTTACAAATGCAAGAACTTTATCTTTATCCATCTGGATCGTCTCGCTTGGTGTCAGATCGTCTGCAAGTAAGATTACCGGTTCCTCCGACTTGATCGCATCATCGCCGACACCGGCAAGAATATTGATCACTTTATTGGAGATATCCAGAATATCAACGCTTCTTGCGCGCATGTATTCATTATCCATTGCGGCAAACATCTGCGAATAGGTATCTCCCACTTCTTTTACCGCATATTCCGCATTGCAGTTGTTCTTGATCATGCTTTTGATATCTTCCAGATATCCTTCGTCTTCCAGCATCATTCCATGCACTTCAAAAATCTTGGCTTCTGCTTCGCCGACGCTTGCCAGAGCCTCCTGGTACAGCGTTTCCAGCTGTCTCTCAGCTTCCGCCACTGCCAGGTTAAACCGCTTCAGTTCAGTCTCTATATCATCAATATGAGTTTTAACCAGAGTAAATTCCTTTTTGCGGTAAACATAAATCTTACCGATCGCGATACCTTTCAAAACGCTTTTTCCAGTACACTTAACCATAGCGTTCCTCCTTATACCGCACAGGTGATTACGGTTTCTCCCGGATTTACCGTGCCCTCTTTTTTACAGTCGATTTTGGAAAAGTCATCGCTGTTGCAGATCAGTATGGGAGTTACCGTGTCATATCCTGCTTTTTTGATTTCTTCGAGATCTGCTTCCAGGAGAAGATCGCCTTTCTTTACATTCTGGTTTGCTTCAACTTTTGTGCTGAAGAACTGCCCCTTCAGCTGAACCGTATCCAACCCTACATGGATGAGCAGTTCCACTCCTTCAGATGTCGTAAGACCAATCGCATGACCTGTAGGAAACAGTGTACTGATCGTGCCGTCAGCCGGAGCATAAAACTTACCTTCCGTCGGCTTGATCGCCATTCCTTTTCCCAGAATTTCTTCAGCAAATGTAGGATCCGCTACTTCACTGATGGGAATGCACTCGCCCTTTACCGGAGCGGCAATCACATTCTCTTTCTTGCCTTTCATGAAATCAAATAATCCCATTGTGTCCCCCTCCATTTCCATTGAATATGAACTTTTTCACAGACTGCCCCCATCCGGTTTTATCTTCGATAGTAGAAAAAACCGTCTGTTTTTGACTGTGAAATAGTTATATCCTCTTTTTAGAAATCGATTTAATATAAATTTAATAACTGTTTATAATCATATCATAACCAATGCTTATTTACAAGTTATTTATCAAAATTTTTAAAGGTCGTATTCCAAACCCGATATATTTTCAAACGGTATTTCCGTTTCCCCGATTTTCAGAACTTTTTTCTGTTTATCGATTTGAGAAACAGTCCCGGAAATATGCAGATACTCTCCGCTGTGAAAATATTCCACTTCAATCATATCCGTTTTGCGAATCTGCCTTAAAATCCGGTCCAGCCATTCTTTTTGGTCGTCTGAGAGGTCTTTTTTGAAAACCGGACATTGTTCTTTTTCGGCAAGCGCTTCCCGGAACCCATTTAACGCATCAAACGGAAGAAACTGTTTGGCGCGGATGGATACATCCATGTGCGGGCGCGTCTGTTTATCCAATGCTGTGTCCTCCGATCTGCCTGTTTCGTTCAACTGCAGTCGCCTCCTGCTGCAGATCCATACCTCGGATCACCGCGTTTTTCCCGAATTTCTGTTTGATTTCGAGAACTGTTTTCTGCATTTTTTTCTCTTTTTCGATTGTTTTATAATCTGTAAAAAGATCATATTGCTGACAGTCGGTATCGGCTATCGTTTGAAATGCAACGGAAACGTTTCGAATGGGAATATTTTTTTCTGTGATACGTTCGTATAAATCGAGGACATGCGGAATAAGAACGCGGTAAGATCTGCTGGCCACCGATAATGCCGCGCTTCCCGCAGAGGCTTCTCGTTCCTGTTCATAAGAATATCCTATTGTCAGGGAAACGGATCGCGCCGCAGCTTTCAGGGCTTCCATTTCCAGACAGAGAGCGTCTACCATTTCTTTCAGGATCAGTTTGCATTCTTCATATTTGTAATCCCGGAACAATACCTGCCGGCTGGAAACGGACCTGTGTTTGGGCTGATACGACTTGATATCCGGCAATTTTACAGATTCCCTTCCCCACGCATGATCAATTAAAAGTTCTGCGTCTACCCCGAACAGACGATAGAGCAGTGCCGGATCTGCATGGGCAATATCTTTCATAGTCAAAATGCCGAATTCCTGTAACCGTTTTTGTATCCCGGTTCCGATTCTCCAAAAATCGGAAAGCGGTTTGTGGTCCCAAAGCAGTCTGCGGTAAGAAGATTCCTCCAGGACTGCAATGTGATCGTCCCTGTGTTTTGCAAGCAAATCCAACGCGGTTTTTGCAAGATACAAATTGCTTCCGATTCCTGCTGCAGCCGTTATTTTCGTAGTTTCTTTGATGTCCTGCATAATCTGTACGGCGAGTTCCCTGGAAGAGAGACGATACAGGGAAAGATAATCCGTCACGTCTAAGAATGCCTCGTCGATGGAATAGACATGGATATCTTCTTTGGCAATGTATTTTAAGTACACGGCATAAATATCTGCAGAGTACCTGATATACATTTTCATCCGGGGAGGGGCTTTGATATAAGTGATATCCTTCGGTATCTGGTATACCCGGCATCGGTTTTTTACACCCAGTTTTTTCAAAGCCGGAGACACTGCAAGGCAGACCGTTCCCTCTCCTCTCTTCGGATCGGCGACAGCCAGTTTTGCAGTCATCGGATCCAACCCACGTTCCACACATTCCACAGAAGCATAAAATGATTTTAAATCGATACAAAGATATTCTCTTGACGTCATAGAAAGCCTCCCAAACAAATCCTTCGGCTTAGTATCTGTTTCTTTTGTCAATATTATTACAAAATCCTACGGATTTGACCGCCGTGACTAAGAAAAAAGGAACGACAAAAAGCTTCTGCCGTTCCTTTCTTCCAATCCATATCTGCCTGTCTGAGCAGATTATCCCATCCGGTTTAATATATCTTCCCATGCTTCCGGATCGATGTCTTCGTTCTTATATAATTTCCGCTTATCTTCTTCCGTAATGGTCCGTATTACCTTACAGGGATTTCCTGCTGCAACCGACCAGTCTGGAATATCTTTTGTTACGACGCTGCCTGCGCCGATTACCACATGATCGCCGATATGAACGCCGGGGCAAATGACCGTGTTGCCGCCGATCCAGACATTGTCTCCGATCGTCACTTCTTTTCCATACTCATATCCGGAATTTCGGCTTACCGGATGAATGGGATGCCCGGCGGTATAAATCGCTGCGTTTGGAGCCATCTGGCAGTTGTCTCCAATCGTTACTTTTGCAACGTCCAAAATGACGCAGTTATAATTGGCAAAAAAATTTTTTCCTACTTTAATATTGGTGCCGTAGTCACAATAAAACGGAGGGTTGACAAACGCGCCTTCTGAGGATCCAAACAATTCACGGACAGCTTTTTTTATTCCCTCAAAATCAGAACGGTCCATAAAATTCAATTTCTGAAGTTTTTTCCTGCATTCTTTCTGTTCTTCAAAAACGCTGTCATCTGAAATATACGCCATCTGTGCGTCTCTGCGTTCTCTGTTTGTCATGTTTTTCTCCTTTTCTTTATCTGTTATTCCAGAAATCCCAGTACGACTCCATACTGTACCGGTAATATTCCACCGCATATTTTTGATTTAAAACAGTCATATCGCGGATTTGCTTTTGAAACATATCCATAAAATTTCTTCGTTCATGCAGACCCATATTTCCGGTTTCCATGGGAAGTGAAGTAAATCCGTTTTGTTTTTCTACTCCCGTATGCGCTTCCAGCGCCCGCATTTCTACAATTGTTGCATAATTTGGGTTGATTTTATTAATATGTATCGTCTGTTCAAATTCCTCTCCATATTCGTCCACGCCTTTTGCCACTACAACAGGATCCTCTTCTGTGGATTCTTCGGCATATTTGATATAAAAAGACAATCCCGTGCCGTTTCCTCCGGAGTAAAGCATATCATCTGTTTGTAAATAAACCTGATAGACTTTATTCGCCCCGCCTGCCATCCGATCTGTCTGCTTTGCAGCGCTTTTTGCGTATGAATCGCTTCCCGCCTTTTTTGTATTTGCGCTATATCCTCCTGTCGGACCATACGCCCTTCCGATTCCATGCATTCTCATCCTGTAAATCCTCCTGTCTGTTTTTTCCAAAAATAACCTGTTTCGCCTTCCAAGCAGCTTTCCATCGTTTCCCGTTACAGTTTTTATATCGGTAAAAATGATATTTTTTCGAGTAAAATGAAACGAATCATAGGAAAAATGAAATGTATGGTCTCTCCTTTTATTGCCTACTGGCTTCTGTCGTTTTGTCTCCGGTTTCTTTCCTGACGAACGATACAAAATATTCCGGCTGCTGAAATCAAAAACAGTCCCAGCATGCTTACGGTCCGAATAACCGGATTTTGGTCCAAAAAATCAAACGCATTTGTTTCCGCCCGAAGTACGGACGTCAGATTTGCCGCCATATGCGCCGCTGCCGCTCCGGTAAGATTTCCCGTTACCTCCGTAAAATATGCCAGCAGCAGCCCAAATATAGATGCATAAATAAATTGAACCAGATTCATATGTACCGCTCCGAATATCACTGCCGATATGACCATTGCAGTGCGCACGCCCAGCCAGTCGGCGGCTCTTTGGTACACAATTCCCCGGTAGAGAATTTCTTCTGCCATCGGTATGACGATACAAAGCGCAGTCACTTCCAATAGCAGGCGTCCGGTATAAAACGTCTGCGTCACTTGTGCATAAGAAGCGGAATACTGCGTAATCTGAAACATGCCGAGCAGCTGATTTAACGCAATGGCAAAGCATCCCCCGATTCCAAACATACAGATCAGATCAACGACAGGTATTTTTATCCTTCCAAAATATGTTCGGCCCGTTCCGTTCCCCCGCAGCCTTGCATCCTGAAGATATTGGTAAATTAAAAACGGAAGAACCGCAAAAGATGTAAGCAGCTGGCGTAAAAGTTTGGAATCCACCGTTTCCGGAAGTATAACATCCAATAGAATAACCGCTGCCGCCGTCACCAAAAAATACAGGCAGACCGGATACAAAAGATTCCAAATCCGCGTAATGTTCGACTGTTTCATAAATGACTTCCTCCTTGCTAACCCGTTCGGATTTCATCCATTCTAACCCCGATATAATCCGACTGGTATTTTTTGCGGATCCGATTGGCATACCGTTGATCGGGATGTAATATTTTCTGACATTCAAACTCGATGACGTCCGAAATCGCATATCCGTTCGGAATATACATCCCTTCTCGCTCGTATGCCGTATAAAAGTCTTGCATAGCATCCAATAACTGCAACGCGCAGGATTGAAAGCCGGGATTTTCTTCCCAGAAATAAAATCTGGATGCCTGGCGGTGGAGCGTCAGCCGCTCGCGTTCCGAAATCCTGCCATTCCATACGGCGCATGCATGGAAACGACGGTTCTCTGCATCTGCCGAACATTCCCACAGCGTTTCAGAAGAAAGCCGTAGCAGTTCTGCCGTCCGGTATGCGATCAGCAGATGTATAAAAATAAGATCGCGTCTTGCGACTCCGGCACAGCACATGGGATTTAAATCGAGCATGCGCAGCTCGATATGATTTACGCCGCTGTTTCTCAAATGCTCCAGTGAATTTTCTCCGGCAGGTTTTAACCGGATCGGATAATACAGTTCCTGAATCGATTGAATGGAGCCGTTTTGGATATAACGATCAATGCTATCCACATAAGAAGAAAAATCCGAATACGATAATTCCGGAAGAAACAGATTCCAGTATCCGTAAGGACTGTTGCGAAACGAAGCATAGGAGTTCCATTCTTCTGTCGGTACGCCGAGCCCCGTTAAAAAGCTGCCGTCTGCCATCGGGCTTGCAGAAGTCAGCGCTACGATCAGCCAGCTGTCCGAAAGCAGGGTATCCGCCAGTTTCACATACCATTCGCTTTTTAATTTGGAATCGTTCTTCTTCGAGGTCAGTTTCCCAAGCAGTCCAAAGAACTCCTGCGGCATAGAATAGTTGAGATGCACGCCGGAAAAAAGCATTTTTACTTTGCCGTATTTTTCGGCAAGATATGCGCGGTAAGTTGTTTTTTCTTCTTTTTCTCCCGAAAATTCTGCAATCCGAATATTGTTTTCTTCCAAAAACAACGGCGGATTGGAGTACGTCCACATATATTCCCCGCCCTCTGGCCGATTGATAATCGCGCCTTCCACCATGCACTGCAGATCGCAGATTTCATTGCAGGCGTCTTCCAGATTGTCGTACACGCCGCTGATGAATTCCACCTGCCCTTCGCTGAAATCCCGGCTGATGCGGTCGTCGAACCCCTCCGGATGCGGAGTCACTGCCAGACGTCCGTCTGCATCTACCCGCAGAGATTCTTTTTCAATCCCGAATTCTCCCGTTAATAAATACCGGTATAGTCTTTCTTTTGTTTTCCTTGATTTGATATACTGCATGTTTGACCTCTTTCAGATAATACAGCGACCCAAACGCGACTGCCATCGTATCTCCCTCGGCCTCTGCCTCTCGGTATGCGGCCAAAACTGCATTCTCTATCTGCCCTTCTGCAGACGCCTGTATGCCGATACGTCCGGCTTCCTCCGCCAGACATTCCGCCGGCAGAGCCCGCGGATGATCCGGCGTGACAGTGTAGATATGGTCGAATACCGGCTTTATGATCTTGAGCATCTGACCGAACGGCTTGTCCGACATCACGCCCATAATACCGATTTTCTTTACATTCGGAAATCCGATTGTTAAACTCTCTTTTAATTTTTCTGCTGCAGAGGCATTATGTGCGCCGTCCATGTAAAAAAGCGGATTAGCAGAAAGACAGGTAAATCGTCCGTCCATCCTTGCGTGCTCTATGCCTTCCCGGATCTGTCTGTCGGTCAGGTCATATCCTTTTTTTTGCAGAAGACGCAGCGTTTGTATGGCAACCGCCGCATTTTCAGTCTGATAACTGCCTGTCATAGACAACCGGAGCGTTCCAAGGTCTTGATGCCGGCAGCAAAGTCTTCCGCCTTCTATCCGGCTTTCGGTCATCTGCGGTACCCGATCGTATGCGGCGCACTGCTGCACTGCCCGCGTTCGTAAGATCCGATCTACGGTATCCGGCTGATCTGCCGTAATGACCGGACAGCCGGATTTGATAATTCCTGATTTTACTTTTGCAATTTCTTCCAGTGAATCGCCGAGAAAATTCGTATGATCCAAACTGATTGGCACAAAAACACTGCACAGCGGCTGTTCAATCAGATTGGTCGCGTCCGTACCGCCGCCCATGCCCGTTTCTAAAATCACGATTTCACAATTTCTGCGGTAAAACCAGAGGAATGCCAGAGCCGTTTCTACTTCAAACACCGTGGGATGCCGCATACCCTGCGCTGTCATGCGCTTACACGCGGCAGAAACCTCATCCATACAGGCAGCGTACTCTTCTTTCGTGATCCAGCTTCCGTTGATCTGATACACTTCACGCAGATCAAATACAGCGGGGGAATTGTATACTCCGGTACAATAGCTCGCCGCAGTCAGGGCGGAAGACAAAAAACTGCTGACCGAACCTTTTCCGTTGGTTCCTGCGATATGCACAATGTTTAAAGATTTCCAGACATCCTTAAGCTCATGCATCAACGCCCGAATAGACGAAAGCCCCAATATGCTTCCGTATTGTTTGGTTTCTTCATGAAAATTTACTGCTTCTTCGTAATTCATCTTATTCCCCATAACAATATCTATAGTATTTCTTTTCTCTGCAATAAACATACCAGATTTTGTAAAAAATATCAACGTATGTCTTTTCTGCAAAAGAAAAAGCAAAACCTCCGTCTCTTCATTCATCAGAAATAAGAGCGCGAAGGCTTTGCCGTCTGTTCCTGTTAATTCAGGGATAATTCAACGACCATCGGGTTATGGTCTGATAAAGTATTTTCAATCATGGAAACATGGTTGATCGTAATATTCTGCGATACGATCACGTTATCTACGCTGAATACCTGCATGGAATCGTCTTCTCCGTTAAACGTATCCAGCCATTCTCCGTCTTTTCCGTTGGAAATACTGTAGTTTTCCGTAAAGATATCAAATTCTTCCGTTGCCTGATCTGCGTTAAAATCGCCAACGATAATTTTATATGCACAGGAATCTTCGTCTAAGGCTTTGATCAGCGCTTCCATCTGCTGTTTCCGAAGAGACTGATCTTCCCAGCTTAAATGTGTGTTATAAAACGCGATCTCTTTACCTTCTTTTTCAATTAAGACTCTCTGGAAACAGCGCGGCTCAATCGGTCCTTTTTCGCTGACCGCATCCAGTGCGTCTACCGTTGCCTGATCGTCCGGATTGTTGTTCATATAAGCTTCTTTTAATTCGTCTGCAAGCTCTTTGCCTTTAAATTCTGCACTGAACAGTTCCGTGGATTCCGATTCCTTGATTTCAAATTTGGAAATAGTGGCAATTCCGTACTCACCGCCCTGAAAACCAATCGCATTTGTGTAAAAATAATCCGTGTACGGATCGGATGCGAATGTTTCCGCCATGTTGTAATTGTTGCGGATCGTATTGTTGTCCACTTCCTGAATGCCGAGGATTTCAACATTGTTGTCTGCCATGAGTTTACTCTGTGCGGATACGTCAGGCTGGGATTTGGCGTCAATGTTAAATGTACCTACGGTTAAAGTTACTCAATCTCCTGCCACATCCGGTTTTTCCATCGACTCGTTTTCCGATGCTTCCGGTGTTTCCGTTACCTCGGATGTTTTTGCCGGTTCTTTTGTCTGCGGGTCTGACTGTGCGCATCCCCCTAACAATACGGCAGAGATCATAAAAACAGATAAGAATTTCATTTTTTTCATTTTCTTTCCTCTCTTTTTCTTTTATTTTTGAAAAATGAATCCATCGTATACGCGGAAAGCTCCCACCCTTTCATTACTTAATCCCATATAATCCGCTTTACCTGCATACTTGTTTTTACGAATAATATAATACCATATTTTAATTATAGAATCAACAAAAAATGACGTGTCGTTACCCGTGTTTCACGCCTTTCGTATCTCGGCTGCCTACCCGCAGGCGGCTCAATTCCAGCTCCTTATCTTTTAGAGAAATTTTCCTGCTTTCGCCCGGTAAAAGGAAGTAAACTTCTGTCACTTCATCTTCCGCAGAAAGTTTGATCCCGCGAACGCCTAATGCGCCCTTTTTTTTCTCCGGTACGGCAGACGCTTCGATCCGAAGGAACATTCCCTTTTTGGATTGCAGTACCAGATGCACTCCCTCTTCGCAGTATCCGACCTGAACAACTTCATCGGCGGAGCCAAGCTTCGTCGCCGCCGTCGTTCGTTTGGAAACGTCAAATTCCGATCCGTCCACGATTTTGAGCATGCCGGTTTTCGTAGCAAACAGCAGTTTCCGCTCTTTCATTCCGGTCAGAGAGCTCACAAAAACAAGATGTTCTTCACTGCTGCTATAATTGCTCAGATTATCCACCGGCTGTCCTTTGTCACGAAATTTTCCGTAAGGGAGGTCGGCGGCTTTTAACAGATGCATCTGCCCCTGATTGGTAAACAGACCGATTTTATCTGTATTTTTGCAGACAATGACGTATCGGTTTTCGCTATCTGCCGCTTCTTTGTTGCGTTCGTACGCCGCTACGTCGATTGTTTTCGCATATCCGAACCGGTCCATTAAAAAGACAACGTCCATCTCTTCCATCTTCGGCTCTTCCAATACGATTTCTTTTGCATTTTCAATCGTCGTTTTTCTTTCAGATGCATATTCTTTTTTGAATGCGTCCAGCTCTTTGATGATTACTTTTGCCATCGCCGTCCGGCTGCCTAAAATTGTCTCATATGTTTGGATATTTTTCAGGGTTTTCTCATGCTCTTTTATCAGGGCTTCGATTTCCAGGCCGATCAGTTTGTACAGCCGCATTTCCAGGATCGCCGCCGCCTGCCGCTCGGTAAAACGAAGCTTTGCCGCCTGTTTTTTGGAAGCCTGGCTTTTAAACGTTATGTTTCCGGTCTCCCCTTCCACAAGACACGCTTTCGCTTCTTTGATATTCTTACTCCCGCGCAGAATTTCGATAATCAGGTCAATGACGTCGCACGCCCGGATCAGGCCTTCCTGAATTTCTTTTTTCTCCTGTTCTTTGCGCAGCAGCGTCCGGTATTTCCTGGAAGCAATTTCATACTGGAAATTTACATGGTGGCGAATGATGGGCACAAGTCCCATCGTTTCGGGTTTTCCGTCCGCAACTGCAAGCATATTGACGCCAAACGTATCCTCCAGTCTTGTCTTTTTATAGAGTAGATTGCAGATCCGCTCCGCATCTGCGCCTTTTTTCAATTCGATCACAATCCGTATGCCTTCTTTGGAAGACTGGTTGGAAATATCCACGATATCCGTCGTCTTTTTCGACTCTGCCAGGTGGTAAACATCGTTTAAAAACTTGCCGATGCCAAGTCCGATCATCGTATACGGGATTTCCGTGATCACGATTTTGTCTTTGCCGCCCTTGCCTTTCTCAATTTCCACCCTGCCGCGGATTTTGATCTTTCCTGTTCCGGTCGAATAAATCGAAATCAGATCGTCTTTGTTTACCACAATGCCTCCGGTCGGAAAATCGGGGCCTTTGATGTGTTCCATCATCTGTTCCGTATTGATGTCGGGATTTTTCATATAAGCTTTTACGCCTTCGATCACTTCGCCGAAATTATGCGGCGGAATACTCGTCGCCATGCCGACTGCAATTCCCTCGGCGCCGTTGATCAAAATATTGGGAACCTTGACCGGAAGAACCAGAGGCTCCCGTTCCGTCTCGTCAAAATTCGGTCCGAAATCCACCACGTCTTTATCCAGATCGGCAAGATAGGCTTCCTGCGTTATTTTTTTCAGCCTGGCTTCCGTATAACGCATCGCCGCCGCGCCGTCTCCTTCGATGGAACCGAAATTCCCGTGTCCGTCCACAAGCGGCATACCCTTCTTAAACTCCTGCGCCATGACAACCAATGCGTCATAAATAGAACTGTCGCCGTGCGGATGGTATTTTCCCATCGTATCGCCTACAATACGCGCGCATTTTCGGTACGGCTTATCGAAGCGTATGCCAAGCTCATGCATATCATACAGCGTCCTGCGCTGTACCGGCTTTAATCCGTCCCGCACATCCGGTAATGCCCGCGCGACAATAACGCTCATCGCATAATCGATATAAGATTTCTGCATCAGTTCCGAATATTCCGTCCGGATGATCTGTTCCGTTTCTTTCATAATTCCGCATTCCTTTCCTTTTATACATCCAGCTCAGCATCCTTCGCATGTTCATAAATAAATGCCTTTCTCGGCGGCACGTCCGTTCCCATCAGCATCTCCGTCACATCCGAAGCCATCCGCGCGTCTTCAATCTCCACCCGCTTTAAAATTCTGCTGTCCGGATCAAGCGTCGTCTCCCACAGCTGTCCGGCATCCATTTCTCCAAGGCCTTTGTACCGCTGCAGCGTAAAGCTTCCCTTATGCCGCTTACGGTACTTCTCAAGCGCCGCGTCGTCGTAGAGATATTCTTCCTGTCCTCTTGCCGGAATCGCCTTATACAGAGGCGGCATGGCAAGATACACATGTCCCTCAAAAATCAGTTCCGGCATAAACCGGTAAAACAGCGTCAAAAGAAGCGTCGATATATGCGCGCCGTCCACATCTGCATCTGCCATAATAATAATCTTATCATATCGAAGCTTTGAAATATCAAAATCATTGCCATACCCCTCTGAAAATCCGCAGCCGAACGCATTGATCATCGTTTTGATCTCCGCGTTTGCCAACACTTTATCAATACTTGCTTTTTCTACATTTAAAATTTTGCCCCGAATCGGCAAAATTGCCTGAAAACTCCGGTCCCTTGCCGTCTTTGCAGAACCGCCCGCAGAATCTCCCTCCACAATAAAAATCTCGCAGACGGAAGCGTCCCTGCTTTCACAGTTTGCCAGTTTTCCGTTGGAATCAAACGAAAACTTCTGTTTCGTCAAAAGATTCGTCTTTGCCCTTTCTTCAGACTTGCGGATTTTTGCGGCTTTTTCCGCGCAGCCGATCACGGACTTTAACGTTTCTAAATTTTTGTCGAAAAAAAGCTGGATCTCGTCTCCGGTCACTTTGCCGGTCGCCCTTGCCGCATCCTGGTTGTCCAGTTTAGTCTTCGTCTGTCCTTCAAACCTAGGCGCCGGATGTTTGACGGAAATTACCGCCGTCATACCGTTTCTGACGTCGGTTCCGGTAAAATTCGCATCTTTTTCTTTTAAGATACCAAGCTCTCTGGCATATTGGTTGATGACCGACGTAAACGTCGTCTTAAATCCCGTCAGATGCGCGCCTCCCTCGGCGTTATAGATATTGTTGCAAAAACCGAGGACGTTTTCATGAAATTCATTCGTATACTGAAACGCGGCTTCTACGGTTATGCCCTCGCTTTCTCCCTGAAAATAAATAATATCGCAGACGGTTTCGGCGTTTTTATTCAGTGCATGGACAAATCCCCGAATGCCCTCCGTCTCATGGAACGTCAGCTGCTCTGGTGTCTCGCCCCGCTGATCTTCATAA
>BLMD01000246.1 GCA_011959925.1 Lachnospiraceae bacterium | reverse complement strand
CCGTCGCCAAGTCCCAGCAATTGTATCTCTACGTCATAAAGCAGCGGATTTCCTTTGATTTTTTCATAGCTAAACTCCTTTGCCGCATTCCCCTGTGCAGCGACAAAATATTCTTTTTGAAACCGGTAATCTGCCGTGCGCGGCATCGGAAGCTCTATTTCATAAATTCCGACCGGAAGTTCCGTCTGTATTGTTTTCCCGGTAACCGGAATCTTCTTTACGATCTTTCCGCCGTTTTTGATTACAATATTTTTATTCTGTATCTGGGAAAGATCGTCAATGGAGATCTTAAGAGTTGCCTGGCTTTTGTATCCCGTGTCCGCCAAATCATCCGTACTGACAAGGCTGTAAATACCGTCCAGATTCAATTTGCTGCGTACGCGCTCACACGCCGCTTTATCTGTAATAATATCGTTCAGATAGTAAAGCATCGGCAGATCCATTTCATATATCTCATTTTCCAGCTCTTTTGCCGGACGGATATGCCAGCTTTCAAAATATGGGATCACATTGTACTGTCCCGTTTTACTAAACGACTCTGCGATTACATCCGAAGAAGACATAGGCTTTCCGTTGTCATAGCAGAACTTTCTGTACTGGGAATGCATCGCGCTCACTGTTTTCTCCGGTCCCAGCCGATCCAGCACATTGGTAAACATAAAAAGACTTGCATTAAAATGCTCTCCGCCTTCTACGATTTCATTAAATGTGCCGGTCGTCTCCCTTCTGTTTTTTGCATACGTTCCGAGCTCTTTATAGCGCTGTGTTTTGGAACCGCTGAAATTATAAAGCATCCAGCCGGAATCTTCCTCGGGCCGATACGTCTCTTCAAAATAATACCCCAAAATATTATTCGTCGTCTCTACAAAAGAATTTTCCTGATTTGCAAAACTTCCCTCGTAACCATGCCCGAATTCATGGAGGGAGACCCAGTTCTTTTCGAGATAGCCGCCTAAGCTGTCATCGTTATTCGCACTGTGGTCGCCGGAATAATAAGCTGCGCCGTAGCCATGGACATTCGCTTTAATAAAAAACTTTGCCCGGACATTTTGATGACAGGCTTCTTTCGCATAAAAATCCAGCCCCACAAAAGCGTCGTACTGCCGGATAAACGCTGCGTACCATTCCAGCATGCCGTCAATCGTATGAAACTGGTAAGCTTCTTTTACACCGGGAGCATCAATAATCCGATCCCTGTCTTTTTCCGGAACCAGAAACGTAGCCGAATCCCCTTCTATAATGGCAAACGGAGCTTCCGATTCTTCCCATATACGGAAAAATTCCGTTTCCTCATCCTGATAACGGTAAAACGGAATTTCCTTCCATGCGTCGCTCCACTCGATTTCCACGATCGGCTGCACTGTCGTATCCTTGGGCGTCGTGATAAACGGCACGCTGTCCGCGCTCTTACGCTCCTGTGTAATTTCTCCCTCGGCGCTTCTGACATGATACGAATTTTTCACCGTGATAAAACTTCCGTCAGAAGGAATGTTGACCGCGTTTTGTGACTCAGACCAGCCGTCTGCTTCCTGCACAGCCGCCTGCTCTTTCCAGGCGTCGTCGTTAAAAAGGCGAAGTTCCAGTTCTTCCCCAAACTCTTCATAATTCACCAGCCGGATTTTAAGTTCCGCATTTGCAGGAAGCCAGATGCCAAGGTTCTGCCTGTCATGGTAATATCCTCTGTTAAACCCGATATCCGTCAGATGTTTTGCCGCCGGAAGGGTATATAATTTTCTCTGTATCTTTTTATTCGCCGCGCCCTCGCCCGAAGAGAGCACATGCACGACCGTATTCAGTTCGGCGGATTTCCCGTCGGAATCGGTAACCCTGTAGGATACCGTGTAATTCCCCGGCACGGATGTATCAACCTCTCCGTCCCGCCTGATATCTGCCGTCAGATCGCCGTCTTCCAAATCGTCTGCAAATACCCTTATCGTACTGCCCGAAATATCTTCTCCCTGGTTCACCCAGGTCTCCACCGAACCAGAAAGCATCGGTGTTCGATATTCCTCCTGTAAAGTTCCCTCTGCCGCATGGACAAGAGGCTGCATCCCAAACAACAGGAAAGTCGCTAATCCTATTGCCGGAACAATACCGCATTTTCCAAAAAAACACTTCATAACGTTTCCTCCTCTTTTTGCATCACTTCCGCTTATCATAACATACCATATTATGGATGATCAACAGAAAAGTGCAAAACTTATTTTTCCTTGAAAAAGGAAGGTTTTTATGTATAATATAGTGAGTAAATCCCAATAAAAAAGATAAGACTGAGGTGTGAAAATGATA
>BLMD01000245.1 GCA_011959925.1 Lachnospiraceae bacterium | reverse complement strand
GTTTTATGCGACCTGCAAGGTATTTATCTAATATTCAACTGTCAAACTCCCGGGAACCGGGTGTTGCTTCAAGGAAATTCGCCGGATTCATATTGACAACAGGATTTATTTTTTATAAAATACATGTGATTATTAGTGGGAGAAGATTCGTAGAACTGTCTACTCTTTGAAAATTTATACACTCTTCCCCTCAAATTATAGAAATTATTCGAAAAAACAAAAAAAGGCGCATGCACGTAGGTCATACGTTGCATACACCTTTCTATTACTGTTCCGTTCTATTTTCAGGGACGTCCCGAACATCAAATCCCATGATACGGCTCATCTGCGCCTTCTTTTATTGCCTCTTTCCCGCTCCCGCCAGATTTAACACCACGCCAAGTAAAATGACACATACCGCAGCCGCCTTACCGTACCGGGAGGTCATACAGGTCAGCACTTTACCAAGATACGGAACCGTAACCGCCACCGTTCCGATAAAATTGTCATACGGAACCGGCATGGGATCCTCTGCTTCATTTGCATCTCCTTTTGTCTGAAAGGTACCGGACACGACATTGTTTTTGACTACCCGATGCGTGATAATGCCGCCGTCTTCTGCCGAACCGTAGAAAGCAATGATATCTGTTTCCTTCACTTCTTCCGGCTTTTTCTCACAGACATAGATCAGGCTGCCGACCGGCATGCCCGGTTCCATGCTGCCGCTTAACACATGGTACATATGATATCCGAAGAAACCCGGCAGAACCAGCAGAGCACATAAAACAATCACTGCCACAATCAGCGTTGTTCCCACTGCGCTGCAGGCTTTGCACGCTTTTTTACGGTTGTTCTGTTTCTTTTTCATGGTTTTTGTGACCCATCCGGCGTTCCTCGATCCTTTCCTGCCGCTTTTGCGGGAAGCGTTTTTTTCCTTTTATAAAGATAAATGACAGCAACTGCCAGTACTGCAGCGGCTGTAGCGGCAATCCCGGCATAAATAGGGAAATACCCCATCAACCCTGCCTGCTCCGCTTTTATGTCTGCCAGCGGAACTTCGCCGTCATCCAGGTTTTCCAGCTCCTGCTGATCCAACGGAACATTATCGTCCGGAAGCGGCACGTTCGCATCTCCTCCCGGAGGAGTTTCCCCGCCTTGCTCCGCCGCATCGGCATCCTGTGCGTCTGCCGCGCCGGCATCGGCATCCTGTGCCCCCGGCGTCCCGCCACCTGCTGCGGTGGTCGTTGTCGTCGTCCCCGCTGTCGTCGTCCCCGTTGTCGCCGTTGTCGTCGTTCCGCCCGGCGCAGGCGTCGTTCCCGCCGCAATCCGGGTATACCGGAACGTAAATATATTTTCCGCGGCATTTGCCGAAAGTGTTTTTACCATATTTAAAGACGAGGGCTGGTAGCCTTCGATATAACGAGAAGACACATACTGCCGTTCCCCGATGTTTCCGTAATACGTGTCGCTTTTCATCAGCGTATTCCCCGCTTCATCCTGATACGAAACCGTATACTCCGCCATATCTCCCCGGACGCCGTAAGCGGCTACAAAATCTCTGTCGCACGCCACATAAAACGCCGGTGACTCTGCCTGTGCATTGTCCCTTCCGGATCTTCTGACGCCTCTCACATAATACCTCTCATCTGTTGTTTCTATCGCATCCTGCGGACGGATATATACCATATCGCCGTACTGCAGCCCGCTGATGACGGCACAGTCATCCGAAAAAGAAATCCTGGCTGTAGAAGAGCTGATCTCTACACCGCTGTTGGTAATGGTTCCCTGATTTCCGGCATATAGGCGAACCGTATACGTATACGCCTCTTCTGCTGCCGATACCGCCTGACTGCCGGATATGGCCATTAAAAATAAGATCAGAATACTCATGCCCGCGTTTTTCAACCATCTCATACCATATTCTCCCCTCTTTTAAGTTTCCTCTTCCTGCTGGCGCCGCAGCAAAAAAATTCCTCCGGCCAAAAGAATGAGCCCGGACCCAAACATCAATACCACATAACGCATGATCTTAGTTTCATCCCCTGTCTTTACGGCATTTCTGTCTGTCCTTAAACCGCTCGGATCTCCCGGCGTCGTACTTTCGTCTCCGCCCGCCGTTTGTCCCGAAACGAGTTCCGTCGCAAAATCCATCTGAAGCCTTGCCAGCGTATTCTGGTAATCATTGACGAGCGTCTCGCCGTCCAACGCCACTTTTAACTTCACAACACCGGATTCTCCGTTTCCCATCCGATCCAGGTAAAAATAATTCTGAAGCGAATTGGTTGCTCCATGCAGCCCTACGCCGCCGATTTTTCCGTCTCCTCCAAACTTTTCACTGGAGTAGAGCGTCGTCGTCTGTCCTTTGATATCCGTATAAGTCAGCAGATAATCGTATGCGCCGCCCGCAGCGTCTCCCGCATCCTCCAATGACTCCAGCACTTCGTTTTTCATATACCAGTCCGCCTGGCCGTCAAACGTATTTTTTATTGTGACTGTCAGCTCCACCGAATCCCCGGGCTGCATCGCTCCCGCCTCATTGCTCATATCCGCCGACGTGAAATTACTTTCCATTTTTTTGCCGTCAAACGTCACCTGCCAGCCTGACGCTCCCTGTCTGTCTTCTGCCCATACCGAGACTGAAGATGCAAGGAGGAAACATAACACTGCCATAACGCCTGCGCTTCTCCGTTTTTTCTTCATCTTCCCTGCCTCCTTTAAAGTATTCCAAGGCCGGATGCGTCCACACCCCAGGCGCTTTTGATTGCGTCCTTTGCATTATGCGTCTGAACGGCGTCCACCTCTACGTCTATATGAAATTCTACGCCGTCGTATTTATATACGGTAGTAACGGTATCTCCTTTTGTTTCAATCGTCGCTTCCTGCGCCAGCCTTCCGTCAATCCGGACGGTGTCTGCAAAAGGTTCCGTCTCTTTTCCGGTTTTTAATATCCCTTTATAAAACAGTTCCACACATTCTGCCGTTTCATTGGGATTTTTGACCCATTGTACGGAATTGATAAAATTCAAATCGATCAGGTCCGGGGAAAGCGTCGTCACTTTCTGTCCGTCTTTCATCCAATACCGGTAAATACGCACTCTGACATATTCATCGATGGAACCGCTGTTTTTCACCGTCAGCTTCTCGTCATATTTTTTGTTCAACGCCAGCTTTTCTTCCGGCTTTAACAGATTGGCAAGCAGGGAACCGCTCGCAGAACCGTCGCCTTTGTTTGTCGTAACCTTCCATGCATTGTCATTGTAATCTCTGCTGCTGACGACTTCCCCGTTTTCCAGCAAACTTACGCCGATCTGGGAAACCGTAATCTTCGCCACATAATTATCGCTGTAATATGTCAATGCCGCACGGGTACTTCCTACCGTACTTCCCAAAAGGAGCAAAACCGCCGCCGCCAGCATCAGATATGTCAGCCTCTTCTTTTTCATTTTGCGCCAGCCCCCTCTCCTGACCTGTCGGCAATCTTCTGATATTCCGTATAAACCGTATTCCAGTCTGCAGACGGATTTCCGTCCTCGTCATAGACAACCGGCGTGCATTCCTGAATGACAACAACATTAAAACTTTCTTTGTCAAAATCTTCCGGCAGATCACCGATTTGAATATCAAACAGTTCCGTACTCTCCCCCGCAGATAAAATCGGTTTGTAATACCAATACCCGTCGTTTTGGGAATAAGACCAGAGATTTCCGCTCTCGCTTTTATCCTGGTAAGAAATCTTAAGGCCTCCGCCGTAAAATACTTTTACCCTGACAAAACAGTCGTAAATCTGTGATGTATTCTGAATGGAAATATGTTTCGTCATATCGCTGACATCTTCGTGAATTTCTGTCTTGGAGCCAAGGCGTACGACCTGGCTTCCTCCCGCAGACACATAAGTCGTAAAATATGCCGATGCATGCTCTACCTTCAGCGTCCCTGTCAGCAAAAGAGCCGCCGCAGACACAGCCGCTAATTTTTTACAGCTTTTTCTCTTTTTCATATCCGTCGCAGCTCCTTTCCTATTCACCGTCCGAAACCGTGGGATTATTCCATGTCCATCCGCCGTTTCCGTCTGACTCAAAACGATTGGTTACGCCGTATCCTCCGCGGTTTCCTCCGTTATAACGGTTGGTAAAAACAACCGACGCCTCCTGCGCCGCATCTGCACCTGCCGCAGCATCCGAAACAATCAAAACCGTTTCTTCTCCGGATCCTGATACGGTATAGCTTGCGCCGGAGTAAACTTCGGTTACCGTAACCGAAAGCCCTGCCGGGATCTGATCTATGGTCAGCGTTTTGCTTCCCGCCGACGCAAAGGTCATGCTCTCTACCTCATCGTATTGTACTGTGCCGGCCGGGTCCGTTCCGATGATATGAAATACAAACGTAGCCTTTCCCAGCGCCTCATTATAAGTTTCCAGTGTTTTTCTGATATTGAGTTTTCCAAACTGCCGATCGGCTTCCGGTTTTAACCCAATGACCGTATCGTAAACCCATGCGTCGCTCCCTTCTCCGGTTACCGTATAAGCACTTCCCGGAAGCGCTGTCAAATAAGGCGTAAATGTATATAACACCGTATACTCCGGATTATACGTCTCTTTCGGCACAATCAGATACAGACCGGGACTTAGTCCCGTAATTACGCCCTTGGCCGCCCCTTCGCCCTCCTGCGTTCTCTGAATCGTCACCGATGCATCCGCCGGAACGAAAGCAGACGATACAATTTTTTCTGCCTCCCCTGCAAGCGCCTGCCAATCTTTTGCGGCGGCAGAAGAAGGATCTCCGTTCATCGTTCCGAAATCCATTTCCGAAAAGACACCTTCCGGAGTAAAATTCTGTCCTGTCAGATCCACATCCGCCACCCGATATACCGCTACCGGAATCTTCATCCGGTTAAAATCCTCTAAATATGCGTCGCTGCTCCCTATAGATCCTCCTGTCTCTACAGACACCGTAAGAGAACATTCCCGGTTCCTGTCAACTTCCGTGGCGGCCCGCGTCTGCATCAGGCTGATACAGGGCAGAAGCAGCAGCGCCGTAAGAGCCAAAAGATATTCCATTTTGAACATTTTACCTGTCTTCAACATTTTTCCTCCTTACCGTCTCTGTTCTTTTTTCTTTTCATGATGCGGTACATAAGCAAAATTACCAGTGCAGTCAATCCGATGCCAAACAGCAGATACAGCATATAATAATTCTGGATCGCCCGCACCATGGTTTCCACAGGCGAAGTTTCCAGCTCCCCGTCATACAAAACCCTGTGTCCCCGCACAAGCAGACGATGGCTGTTCACCCCATAAGGCGTACATGTAAACAAGGTTACGTAATCCTTCCCTTTTTCTATGGCAAGCGCTTTTCCCAGCGCATCATAATCGTCTTTATCGATCATCGGAAGCACCTGATCGACCTCATATGCGAGATCTTCGTTTAAAATATGAAGATAAAACCGGTCGCCCTTTAACAGCTGATCGATATCGGTAAACAGTTTTGCGCTGGGCAGGCCTCTGTGGGCAGAAAGAACACTGTGATTCCCGTTTCCCCCAATCGGAAGCTTCGTGCCGTTCATATGCCCGACGCCTGTATCCAGCACATCTTCTGCAGTACCATGGTAAATCGACAATTTGATATTTATTTTGGGTATGGTCAGGTAACCCATGATACCGTCTCCCGTAACATTCAGCACATCCCAATACTCCGTATTCCGTATATTTCCTGCCCCGTCGATACCAAATACATCTTCCAATATGCTGTTTTTCCTGAATGCCTGATTATAATTTCGCGCTGCTTCCCACATTTTGTCAAAATCCTCTTCCTGCATGGTATCGATCGCCGTATCATATCCGGAAATCAATTTTGACTGCCGATAGGTATTCCACTGGTCTGAAATCGTCGGATACGCAAGAATTCCAAATCCTGCCAGAAATAACAGACCAAAAAGAATCGATGACAATTTTCTCATCATAACGGATCCTCCCCGGATTCCTCTTCCACTCCGAGCCACTCGGCCAGTTCCTGTATTTCAATCTCTTCGCTTCCCCTCAGCCAGTCATCCGCATCTTCCAATCCCACCGCATCCATTCTCTGCGGTGTATCACCGGATGCTTTTTCTGGCTCTTCAACCCGGCTCTGCATGTCTGCCGCCAGTCTCTTTTCTCTCTGATACAAAAACAGACAGAACATCACCGTAATCAAAATCCCGACGACCACCCATAACAAATAACTGGTATGTAAACTCATATTGGAAAGAGGAACTTTTTCGTCTGCCAGCAATTCCGGTTCATATGCCACTCTGTGCCCCCGTACCAAAAGCCTCTGGCTGTTGACCCCATACGGCGTACAGGTCAAAAGCGTCACAAGATCCATTCCCGGTTCTACCGCCAGGCTGTCTGTCTCCTCCGGCTCTACGATCGAAATTTTATCTACTTCATAACAAAGCGTATCGTCGAGCATATGTAAAAGAAAATGATCGCTCTCTTCCAATTTATCCAGATCCGTAAATAACGACGCGCTGGGCAGGCCTCTGTGGGCGGATATAACGGCATGGGTATTTTCGCCTCCCACCGGAAGAGAACTTCCCTCTAAATGCCCCGCCGCCGTCTCTAACACCTCATCGCTGGTCGTATGGAACACAGGCAGCCTAATATTGATTTTCGGAATTTCCACCGTTCCCATCACACCGTTTCCCGCAAGATTCAAACAGTCCCTGTATGCCGCATCTTCCCCCGACGCCTCTGCAACCGCAAATGAATCCGGAAGGATACTGGGCAAAAGAGCTTCATTATAACTGACTGCCGCCTCTTTTTCCGCCTGATAATCCAGTGTACCGGCCTGCTCCTTTTGTGCCAGAATTTCGTCATAATCCCCGATCAGCTGTGTCTGCCTGTAATTGTTCCACTCGTTTGCTGCCATCGGATACAGCAGCAGGGAGAAGCCGGCTAAAAATAATATACTGATCCATATGTTACCTGCATGTTTTTTCATCTGGACTCTCCTTGTTGTTGTATTTCTTATATTTCGGGGCGGCATTACCGCCCCGAAATGATAAACCGTTCTGTATTTGGTTTTCTTATTTTGCAGATTTTCTGCGGCTTGCGAAGAATAATCCCGCTGCTGCAACCATAATCAGGCAGCCTGCGATCGTAAAGATCGTTGTACCGATACCACCGGTAGAAGGAAGCGAAGACAGTTTTGTATCCAGTACCTCTCTCGTACCTTCTAAGACTGCGGCTGCTTCACCTTCTACGCTAAGCGTAACATCTTCAATTTTTTCATTGATGGAATATCCGTCTGGAGCAACTTTCTCTTCAATATGATAGGTTCCCTCATCCAAACCTTCCACTGTTACCGTACCGTTTACCGCCGTTACATATAACGCGTCGGACTCTGTATCAACCCATTCTGTAAACTTGTTATCGGTATTAAATTTGGCATATTTTTTACTGTCGCCTGCCCCTTTACTGATTAAAAATTTTGCTCCGTCCAAAAACGTCTGATCCGAAGAGTCTTTTTTGGTAATCGTAAGTTTTCCGGTAAAAAGACTCTCACTGCCGGAACCAAACTGACTGAAATTTGCGCCGTCCCCGATGGAAACCTTATTTCCTGCTGTCACACCCGTTACTTTTGCCTGATAAGTAATGACGATCGGCTGATTTGCATGTGCATTATTCTCCAATATCGTACTTAAGTCAGCTGTAAAACTGCTTCCTGTTACATCAGTGGTAAATGCTCCTTCTGCCGCCGGCGGATTTTCTGACTTTACAGAAGCAATCAAAGCTTCCAGAGTTGTTCCCTCAGCGCCGTAATACACGGTCAGAGTTATCTTTCCGTTTTCTGCAATATACTCTGCACCCTGAATTTCGTCTTTTACGATATAACTTCTGTTTGTATCTCCCATAGGAACAAACGGTACTATGGATCCTACATAATATGTTTCGGTACGACCGATTTCTGTAACTTTATTTACTTCGTCACTTGATTTTTCTGTTTTAATTTCAGTACCTTTCGCGGTAACTCCTTGCGTCTGTAAACTGCTTGGAACGCCTCCCGTATATCCGAAGCTTACGTATGCCGCCATCGGGTTATAGGTATATCCGGGCGCCGTTGCTCTGATATAATACATACCTGCATCACTTACCGTAATTGTGCCGGCAGCCTCTGATAAGGTGTATCCGCCGTTTGCCACATTTGTAATTGCGGCTTTAATCTGAGCTTCTGTAGCCGCCGTTACATCCGCCGGTCCGGTAATAGACAAATCCTGGCTTTTTATAAGCATCCAGATTGCTGTCTGCGCATCACTTACCTGTAATGCAGCCGTAAAATTACCTGCGACAGCATCGTTTACAAATTCCCAGCCGGTTGATTCCGATGCCTGTGGTCTGATCAGCTGTAAATACTGATACTGCGTGCCCTCTTTTGCTCCGTTGACCGGAATCACAGCGGTTCCCAGATCTGCAAATACGGTAATCGACATTCCGAGTACCATAGCCAGTGTCAATAACACTGCAAATACTTTTTTCATCCTTTTCATGTTCGTTCTCCTTTTCTTTTATAAAATTTTAGTGATGTGCTATCGCACAGGATGCAATTGTGCACGTCTGCGTGGCGCGAAAACCGCGAAAAGATTTCTTTTCTCCTACCTTCCCCGCACCTTGCTGCACTTATTTTTATATAAGACCAGCGCCCCCGCCATCATAAACAGCATACCGCCGACCAAATACCAATAGATTCCCCTGCCTCCGGAATTCGGCAGTACATACATGGGAGTATTTGTAAATGTATAGACCAATTTTTCTATATCCTGCGACCCGTCCAGGGCGTCTCCCCGGATCGTCTCTGTCTGTGGTCTCTGCCCTGTGACAGATATTCCGTTTCCCGGCCTGATTTCAATTTCCCATACTTCATCGCTCAGGGAATAACCATTTACCGCCGCAATCTCCCGGAACCGGTATGTTCCTGTCACAAGATCGCCGACCTGCAGTTCTATGGTACAATTCCGATCCTGATACCATTTGATCTCGCCAGTTTTGTCAACGGATTTTCCGTAGTAAACACGGCTTTCCTCTTCCGGTAAATCGGCTGCGGAAAGTTCGAATACGGCATCTCCCAAATACGGTCCGCCTTCCGTGCTGCTCTTTTTTACGATCTGCCAGGTACGGTTCCCCAATTTACTGTTCTTTACCGTAACAAACGCATCCTGCCCCAATTGAATGGAACCCATTTCCGTCTTCCTGCCGCCGTCTTTATCCTCATCCGTTCCATCCGGCAAATCCCCTGTGAGCCATGCAATCCCTGCCTGCGGCGGCTGATATGTCCCCGCCTTAAGCTCATATACGGGATCTTCATACTGTACGCCCGGATGTACTTCTTCTACATAAAACTTCGTATCTTTTACAAGATTCCGGATGATCACCGTATCATCGGACGAAATTGACGATATCACGCCCGGATCTCCCTCTTTTATCATCAGGCTCGGCGTATGTTCATTGATCTGGTCCGGCGCATCATTGCATCCGCTTAAGACAAGCTTCCCGGATTGTTCGGAATAGTAATATCCGTCTCGATTGACCAGATAATATTTTCCTTCATAGAGTTCCATCTGCCCCGCCTGATTTCCAAGCCAGACCCGAAACGTATAGGTATCGCCTCCGCTGCTGCCCCCGTTCATCTCTTTTTTAATCTGCAGCAGATTCCTGTTTTCCTCGGAGCATTCATTTTTAAATACGATATAAGCCCGCTCGGACACTGTCTTTACATCCGTATCCGCCCACGTCTTATCCTCCGAAACATGAATCCCGCCTCCTTCGGTTCCGCTTCCTTCGCTGTCTTCCTCGTCCACTATGATCTGATCTACTTTTACATTCGAATATTCATCCGCTTTTAAATTCAGCTCCCGGACAAAATATTTTCTGTTTACTTTCAAGCCCCGAAGAATTAATTTTTCACCTGGTTTTACATGGAAAATTCCCTGATCCTCCGCTTCGCTTGGAATCGTAATTTTCTCTTCGCGTCCGTTTGTCCGTACAATAAACGCTTCCGCATTTGTTCTCCCCTGGCTCAAAAGCTCCGTGCTTAAAAGCCTGTAGTCTGCCGGCTCCGCCGTATCGTCAAATTTGTCATCCTCACCGGCTGCCAGATTCCGAATCGGCTGCAGATAAACCTGAAAATCAAACGGTGTATTGACATAATTGCCCTGATCCGATCCCTCTAACTGCTTTTCAATCTGAACTTCTCCCGGCGGAATAACCGGAAGGTTAAATCGAACGCGCAGATTAGAAGCGCCGCCGCCGCGTTCCATATACCACATTTTAAAACTGTGCTTTGTATAATCGGCAAAAATTTTATTTCCATTTTCCAATGTCTTCCATTGAGAGTCATTCAGTTTTTTATCCAGACTGCTTACCACTTCCTGACCCGCGCCGCCCTTTGCCGCCGCTTCATTCCTTGCCTCTGTAAACAAATCATACAGCTGCCTGGTCTTGCCGCCGCTTCCCGTTCCGCTCTGTACGTATACTTCGCCCGTTGAAAAGTCAATATATCCGCTCCTTGCATCGTGCGCTCCGCCCATATCCAGAATCAAAACGCCGTCTACATAAACCCAAAGATCGTCGTCTCCCGTAAATTCATAGCGCATCGGATGCCGATTGATCTGCCCGTTCTGCATCTGGTAAAATTCTGCCGAAATTTCCATTCCGAAATTATAGTTGGCGCTCCCCTCGTCCGGCAGGTAAAGGTCGTCGCCATACCGTTCGTCATCCAATGGCAGGTCTCCCGCCTGCGCCGTATAAATATTGTTGATATTTGCAATCTTTCTGTTTCTGTCAAACGTATTGTAAGGTAAAAACTGCCCCTTGCCGTACAGCTTGTTTCTCGCCAGACCGCCATCGCTGTCACTGGGCGTTGTCAGCTGCTGATATAATGTGAAATTACCGGTTGTTTCGTCAAACGACGCCCCGTTTTTCTGTGAATCAAACTCATAATATCCACTGTTCTCATACGTTTCCGTTACGAACAGGTGATTGGCGGCTTTCGCGCCTGAAAAATAACTGTGCAGAGACGATGCCCCCGGGTAAAGCTGGCTTGTAACGATGCTGCTCCGAAACGAAGGATAGCCGTCCGGATTTAAATATGCATTTAAAATTCCCGGCTTTATTTCTTTGTCGCTCTCGGTCCAATCATACCCGTCAAACTGCTTTTGCGGATAATCGATCATCCGGATCGAAAATTTATTGGAAGTATCCAGCGAAGGCTCCACGTCCAGCGATCCGTTTTTGTATGCACGGTATCCATACTGGATCGTAACATTCGCTATGGTATCCTGATCAAAAACTGCAACCGTTGAAATTCCCTCTCCTTCCAGTCTGGGACCGAAAAAAGTAATTTCATACCGATCATTCGGCAAATACGCAATACTCGCCTCTATAACCTCCCGAACGGTTTTTCTGCCGGAAACAGAATCCTGATATACGATCTGCGCTCTTTCGTATTGATAATTCTTCTCTGTACCCTCCGCACGTTTCACCAAACCGATCTCGGTTCCGTCAAACAGAATATACGGCCTGGATTTTTTAAAGAAAACAACACTTTGATCCGGAATCTTGGGCTGCGTCGCTTCCCGAATCGGGTTCCCCGCCAAATCTGCGCTTTTCACCTCTAATTCCAAGTCCGTACTCTCCGGCTCGTCTCCTTTTCCGTATAAGGCCAGCGCTGAATATCCCCCTCCGTAAAAAGCGCCTTCCCACTCATCATAGCTAACCATGCCGCCGTCGTTATTCATCACAATGGATCCGTTTTGGAAGAACACCTGCAGTTCCTGTCTGCCTCCGAGAGAAAGACTGCCGTTGCTTATATTCAGGTATTGCTCCGTACCTTCCAGTTTTACGGTAAACGCAGCATACAAACCATAGTCCTTCTGCTTTTCAAATTTCCATAACGCCATGCCTTCCGTTCGGTTTACAATATCGCCGCCCGCAAAACGAAATCCCTCTAATCCGCTGTATGGTCCCAATGGTTTGATCTGCGATCCCATCACACCTTTATTAGACCCTTCAATACACGAAATCAGAAATGTCTTTTGATCCAGGTCGTCACAGCCGGCAATATTTTTTCGAATATATGTACCGCCTTCGGATGAAAGCATCACGGTTCCAAGATCCGATAATTCCGATATATCTGCGGAAATGCTGCGTTCCCGCCTGTTGAACCTGGCGTTTAATACTTCTTCCCCTTCGGCTTCCTTTTCCGTCCCGGTTTCCGCCGTTTGGGCGCTTACCGTCAGTTCACTGCTGCCTTTAAACTGCACCAGGCCTCCGGCTCCGTTAATATCAAACCCTTCTGCATTTCCTTTATACTGAATGGAAACGCTTAGGATATGAACCAGCTCTTCCGGAATTTCTCTGTCAAATCCCAAGTGGAAAAATCTCTGAAAGCCGACGTTCTCAAATCCCAGTGCATCTTTTGCTTTCTCGGCATACTCCTGCGACTTTTCACCCGTTATTTCTTCTGCCGTAAACGCAACACCGTCGAAAAGTCCGTCCAACGCGGATACGTTCAGTGTGATCCGGTAATCTTCTCCTTCCGCCAGCAGCGTATACTCTGTTCCGCTGCCAAATAAGCGGAACTTATGATAACTCTGCAGATCGCCCTCTTTCTTTTTGCCCGCCACAATACAGCTCTTATCTCCCGCATCCAGAAAATACTCTCCTTTACGGATCGTAATCGTGTCGGCATCCGATTCCACCGTCAGTTCACATGCCGCATCCTGAAGCGTTACCTGCTGTTTATCAATCGTTAAATATGTTCCGCTGCCAACATTCTGAATCGTATAAGCCGTCCCGTTTACCCTGTGAAACATCCAGAGTTTTCCTTCCTCCGGATGTTCCATCGAGACAATATCATCCGCTTCGCTTCCGGACAATCCGTTGACCTGATCTTCGTTTACCGCATGCTCCCCGGTCAGGAAAATATGCTCCGAGTTCACAGACGTCTCTAACAGAAATATCTTTCCGTCTAAATTTTCCGGTATTTCTCCTTTGTAAAAAAATGTGCTGTTTCCGTTTGACACAACCGTTCCGACAACGGAAAAGCTATTTTGTGTAAACGAGAACGAATTTTCATTCGGATCGATTCCGGCATCTAAAACTTCCGTTTTGTCTCCGGAAAAATGAACGGCATTACCGGTCGCATCTTCTTCCATATCAATACGGTTTTTGTAACGGATCTTCACATCCACGGGGGCAGACGGCTCAATCTCTGTCTCACCCAGTAAAAACGTTACATCAAAATACCTGGCAAACCCAATCTCATCTACGCCCATCGCTTCCAGCGACTGCCGATAATATTCCTGATATTCCGTGCTGTCCCGTGCAATCTCCCTGACATCCAAAACGGCTTCCTCCGGTATCCCGGCATCTGCAGAAAATGTTACGGTTACGGTATAGTCCGCTCCTTCCGCCGTCATGGTCCGTCCCGGCGTCTCTGCCGCATTACCCTTGGGTTCTTCCGGCGATACCGCCGCATTTTCATTTTCGGATGGCTTTTCTTCTGTCCCCTTTACCGCATGCTCCAATTCGCTGATCTTTAAATAATTGACAATATGGCTGTCGGCAACGTTATACGCATTTTCCCTTACCGCGTTTCCGCTGTTGCCTTCGATCGCCCGGACCGTTGCCGTTTGGGGATCATAAGAAGATACGATTCCCATCTGGAAATTTGTCTCTTCTCCTTCTTTCTGAAAGAAAATCAAATCTCCGGCCTTGGGCATATAATTACCGGACGGCGTAAGATACGTGCCGTTTTCTTCTCCGGCGTTTCTAAATTCCTCACACCATTCTGCCGTATCCGTTACATCCGGAAACAGTCCAGATGCCTTTATTCCCGCATAATGCAGACAGAAATTTACAAATGCCGCATCCCAGTCCATATAGGGATCCCCTGCAAATTGTCCGTATCTGGTATAACCTTTATGGCTTTTATCTTCCAAGATTATGTAGTTATCAGAACTCTCCGGATACCCCAGCTGCATCTGCGCCGCCGTCACCAGATCTTCGCCCCAGGAACCTTTCCATTGGACCGACGCATACTGGTGATCCCAGACAGACGCATCTTCCACATCTGCAGCCGCATCGGTGTAGCAGATATCCGTATGCGTATGTTCTGCTTTCTCACAAATCATCTCCTCCTGATAACATTCCGCCGCATGGCTGTGCCCTTCGTTTTCTTCCCGGCCGCATGCAAAACCTTCCGGTACGGCATAACATTCTTCTGTATGCCGATGTCCTTCCGATTCTTCGATTCCGCAGGCAAATCCCTCCAAAGCCTGATAGCATTCCTGCGTATGTTCATGTTCTTCGGATTCTTCCTGACCGCAGATCAGCTCGTTTGGCATCTGACATTCCTGCGTATGCGTATGCCCCTCGCTCTCTTCTAACCCACATGCCAATTCCGCCGGCAGACTGCATTCCGCCGTGTGAATATGACCTTCCTGCTCGGTCAGTCCGCAGACCAATCGGTCTTCATAACATTCCTCTCCATGTGTATGCTCTTCCTGACCGCACTTTGCCTTACCCGTCATGGCAATGCCATACTGCGTCAGGATACCCGCCACGCTTGTAACTACGATGACAACCAGAAGTATCAAGGCTATACTGATTTTTCTGCTGTTTTTCTGCCGTTTACTCAGTTCATCCAAATACTCTTTTACAAGTTCCTGCATTTTCCTCACCTTCCTAAATCTATCGTATCCCTTCCTGCCGTCCGGCATCCAAAAGGCTTTTCTAACGCATCATTCCCATGCGGTCAGGCGGCCAGGCCCGAAATACCGCTTTGCCGACAATCTGCTCCCGTTCCACGCACCCGATGGAACGAATCCTGCTGTCGATCGATACGGCTCTGTTGTCCCCAAGCACGAATACCGTCCCCTCCGGCACTTCAAAAGGAAATTCCAATTCGCATTTCCCCTGATTTTTCTCCGCCACATAGGGTTCTTTCAACAGTTCGCCGTTGACAGACACATTGCCGTCTTTGTCTATATTGATTTGGTCTCCCGCGCTGCCGATCACGCGCTTAATCAGAATCCTTCCTCCGTAATAAAATCCGATCGCTTCACCCGGCTGAATTTTTTTCGTCTGATGAATCACAATAATATCACGGTCTGACATACCGGGTTCCATACTGTTTCCGTTAATCCGAATCAGAACAAACAGGCGGGTTGCCAGCAGCGCCGTAACTGCCGCGGCCACAAGAAGTACCGCCGTCACATTCCAAAGCGTTTTCCAAAATCCGTATTTCGCTTCTACCCTGGCAAGCTCTTCTCGTATCTGCCCGATCGGCGGGATTTCCGGAATCCTGCGATCGGAATGTTTTCGATCCGGATTTTCTTTATCCATACAAATCACCGGCTGCTGCCGTTATCCTGGTTTCCTTTCCGTCTTCTCTGATTTGTTCCGCATCCGTTCTTCTCCGTTGAATCGGAACTACCTGCCAGTTACGGGATATCCAAGGCCTTCTCCGCACAGCGGCCGCCTGTTCTGCTTCTTCTGCAGATTTCATTTCTTCTATCTTTCGTTTGAGATCTGCGATCTGTTTATCTTTTTGATTGAGCCTCTCATCTTTAATATCCAGCTTCTTTTTTAAACGCTCATAACTTTGCATAACGGCTTCCATTCTCTCTTTGATCTCTTCTGTTTCCTGTGAAAGCCGCTCCGTCTCCTCGCACTGTACAAGAAGCATCTGCAAAAGTTCCCTGCGTTTTAATCTGCGTAATTCTTTCTCTGCCATATTATCCCTCTTCACTTTTTTTCTCACCGTTTTCCGGATGCCGGGTACCGTCCAGCGTGCTGTCTATGATCTTCATCAGTTCCAGCGCCGACCGGAAATATACAGTCTGGTTTTCATCCAAATATGTCACTCTGCCCTGCCAGCTGCTATGCTGCCTGTGCTGTACACAGATGACAAATGTTCCCATATCTCCGTGCTGTCCCAGTAATTCCTCGTCTTTCATCACTTTTGTCATCCCCTCCTTTTTCCGGTACCGGTAAGTACGCCCGCTGATATCTCTGTCACCGGTTCCCATATAGGGAAACCCAAGCTCATTAAAAAACGTCTCCGCAGCTTTTAGGATTTCTTCATATCCGCAGAAAGGAATTCCTTCTCTGCTGTAGCCATGATATAAGCGACCTTCCACTATGCCCCGATCCTTTTTGCTGACACATAGTACGATTCCGCTTGGTGTTCCGATATAATGTCCGGCTGCTTTCATTGATCCCATACCCTTTCCGTTTCCGCTGCATTTTCTGCTCCTATGGTAACAGCCGAATACTATCCCCATAACTATCCATTTTGAAAAAAATGCGTTTTTTTCGTAATGCACATGGCAGGAAAAAAGACGCACGAAACATGTTGCCTCATGTTCCATGCGTCTTTCTGCCGATCCTTTCTTTATTTTTGCGGCTCACAGATCACGCTGCTGACGTGGTACGCTACACCGGTCCGCTGCCTGCCCACAATAAATCTCTGATTGATGCGTCTTTCTACAATTTCACAATCCTCCCGTGTCGTATTGACCAAAAGCACTAAAAACTGTCCGCTCCCATATTGGTTCATAATATCCCCATGCCGGATGGAGTTTTGTATTGCCTGATTCAAACGGACGGACAACTCATCCAGACGCTCCCCTTCTTTCATCGGGTTCCCCTTACCGTCTATCAAAGTACAAAGCATCAGATATACGCTTTGCCCGCCCCGCTCCATCAGACGGGAAACCGTTTGATAAATACCCCGAAATACCGGATACGAACACTGGTATCCTCCACCCTCCCCCGGACAATCTTCTTTTAGTCCCTGCTTTATACGATCTAACACTTCATAGGAGTGCCGGATCTGATTTCCGAGTTTTTCCATCATGTTCATGATTTTTGCAGAAGGGCATACCCCCATAGGCACTAACTTAACAATATTTGAATAAGCTGCTGTCGGATTTTTCTT
>BLMD01000244.1 GCA_011959925.1 Lachnospiraceae bacterium | reverse complement strand
CAAAGATTACGGTAACGGCGGCGGATGGATCCGGGAAAAAGGCATCCTGCACTGTAAAAGTGGAAAAAAATACAGTGCCTGTTACCGGAATAGCATTCAATAAACCGCAGCTTAATTTAAAGCAGGGTGAAGAAGAAAAGCTGGCTGTTACGGTATATCCCTCCAATGCGACAGATAAAGCAGTTAAATGGGAAACATCAAACCAGGCAGTAGTCCGGGTATCCGACAATGGAACAGTAAAGGCAGTTGCCGGGGGGACAGCAACAGTCACAGCAACGGCGCATAACAATGTCCGGGCAGTCTGCAACGTGACAGTAGAACCTGTTTCCGGGCAGCCGGAAAAACCGGAAAAGCCGACGGAGCCGGAGGAACCAACAGAACCGGAGAAACCAACGGAGCCGGAAAAACCGTCTGTTCCAGGTAAAGTGACAAAGGATACCAAAGTGTCAGAGATTATAAACGACCCGGCATTTGGAAATTTCGGCCGTCTGTTATTTCCGGTTGACCGCACGGTATCCGAAGACATGACACTGGAAGAAATCAGCAGCAGCATTGTTTACACATGGTACAGCAATATAAAGGCAGACAAGACCGTTGAGATTGTGAATGATCTGAAATTGCGTTCCGAAGATGGGGAACAGGTATTTTATCCCATTTATTCAGAGGAAGAGATGGCTGAAAATCCCGAAAAGAGGGATACGGGGCTGTTCTATTTCAAAGGGAAACCGGGGGCGAAATATGCCATTTTCAATGCGGGCGGAGGTTTCGCTTATGTAGGGGCGATGCATGACAGCTTTCCCCATGCGCTGGAGGTGAGCAAAATGGGCTACCACGCATTTGCGCTGATCTACCGCCCGGATTCTGCGTATGAGGATCTGGCGAAGGCGATCATGTATGTCCATGACCATGCGAAAGAGCTTGGAGCCGACGCAGAAGGTTATTCTCTCTGGGGCGGATCTGCAGGGGCGCGGATGGCGGCAACACTTGGAAATAAAGAAAGCGGCCCGGCAAATTACGGGAGGCCGGATATTCCGCAGGCAGCGGCAGTCATCATGCAGTACACGGGATATACGGATGCCTCATTAAGTGATGCGCCGACTTATGCCTGCGCAGGCATGAATGACGGCATTGCAGATTACAGGACGATGGAATCACGGCTTGCACAGTTGCAGGCATTTGGGATTCCGACGGAATTTCACGCTTATGAAGGCCTGGGGCATGGATTCGGCCTGGGGACGGGAACCGTGGCGGAGGGATGGATTGAAGATGCCGTTGCTTTTTGGGAGGTGCAGGCTGGCGTACAGCAGGATGCAGAAAGAAATACGCTTCTGACAGCTTCCCCCACTTCGGAGAAACAGCAGGTTCTCTATGTGTGGGAAGAAGGGAAAGCGCCTGCAACAACCGTCTATACACAAAATACCGGAAACTATTTTGACGATCCGGATTTCAGACCGTATGTGACTACATTCCCGGCTGCAGATGGGATCCCCATAAAGGGCGCGGTTGTCATCTGTGCCGGCGGCGCTTTCCAGTTCCGGAGCGATGCGAATGAAGGGACGCCGATTGCATTGGAATTAAGCAGGAGGGGGTATCAGAGTTTTGTGCTGGATTACCGCCTGCGTCCCTATACCCAGGAGGAAGGCGCACTTGACTTGGCAAGGACAGTCCGGTTTATCCGGCGCCATGCCGATGAATACGGGATAGATGAGAAAGATATTGCCGTCATGGGATTTTCAGCAGGGGGGATCCTTGCAGGTGAAATGATCCTGCATTATGGGGGTGGGATAACCCCGGATGCCTTAGATCCTTCTTATGTGCCGGATGCGCTTGACCGTGTTTCGGCCAGGGTTGCTGCGGATGGCATGATCTATTCTTTCTATGGGCGCCTTAGCGTGGCATCTATGGATCTTGAGAGCCTGCAGGAAGCGGGGATTCCCCCGACCTATTATTGTTATGGGACAAACGACCCGTTTTACAGGCAGTTCGAAGCACAGTTTTCCATGCTGGAAAATGCGGAGGAGCATGTAGAGCGCCTTGTGCTTGAAAATTGGGGGCATGGATTTGGCAGCAGGGGAGGCTGGATGGAGGATTACGACCGGTTTTTGGCAAAAATATTTGGAAACAATTAAAAGATAAAAGATGCGCAATAAATAAGGAAATACCCTCCGGGTATCCCTATGTGCGCGGGAAAAAGCACAGTAATAAGGAAATACCCTCCGGGTATCCCTCTATGCGCGGGAAAAATGCGCAGTTATAAGGAAAGGAAGGGAACTATGAATACTGCAAAAAGAAAGAACATATTCAAAAAAGTATTGGTATTTACGCTCATGCTTTCGTTTGTCCTGGGGCAGTTTACCCCTGTGCAGGCGGCAGCAGGAAAGACGAAATATACCATTGCGTTAAATAAGCAAGTATATACCATGAAAAAAGGGAAAAGCGTAAAGCTAAAAGCAACGCTGAATCAAGCAGCCAAAAAGAAAGGCGTGGAATGGAAAAGCAGCAACCCCAAAATTGCGTCCGTGTCTAAGAATGGAAAAGTAACGGCAAAAAAGAATGGGAAAGCTACCATTACTGCGAGGGTGAAAGGGACAAAGGTAAATGCGAAAAGCCGGATTACCGTGGGAACACCGGTAAACAAAGTTACATTAAACAGGAAGTCTGTTTCTTTAAAAACGGGGCAGAAGTTTGCGCTGAAAGTAACCATGTCCCCCAAGAAATCATCCAATAAAAAGGTATCTTATGACAGCAGCAACCGCAAGGTGGCGACAGTAAACAAAAAAGGCGTGATCCGCGCTGTATCAGCAGGGACGGCAAAGATCCGGGTGACAGCTGCAGACGGTTCCGGGAAAAAAGCGTCCTGTACGGTGAAAGTGTCAGAGAACGCAGTAGCTGTTACAGGTGTGACATTAAATAAAACGCAGCTGAACTTAAAGCAGGGAGGGGAAGAAAGGCTTACTGCAACGGTAAACCCATCCAATGCGACAAATAAGACAATCCAGTGGTCATCTTCCAACCAGGCAGTGGCCAGTGTTTCTGAGAATGGGACGGTAAGGGCGGCTGCAGTAGGAACGGCCACGATTACAGCATCCGCGCATAATAATGTCCGCGCAGTCTGCAACGTGATAGTAGAAGCCGCTCCGGAACAGCCGACAGACCCGGAGAATCCAGAAGAACCAGGAACCGAAAAAATTCTGGTGGCATATTTCTCATGGAGCGGGACAAGTGAAAGGATTGCAAATAATATCATAGAGCAGACAGGGGCAGATTCCTTCCGCATTGAGCGGGAAACACCATACAGCGATGATTATAATGAAGTTGCCTATGGGGAGGCGAAAGAGGAAGCAGAAAATAATGCAAGACCAACCATTAAAAATCCGCTGGCATCCGTTGGGCAGTATGACAGGATCGTACTTTGTTATCCCATCTGGTGGCATACGGCGCCCATGACGGTCGGGACGTTTTTGGAAAGCTACAATTTCAGCGGGAAGTATATTTACCCGGTTTCACAGTCAGCTTCGATGGATACCTCGCAGTATGCGCAGTCCGTAGAATTTATCAAAACCTGTGCGCCGGGGGCAGTCGTAGATGATGGTATATTTTCAAAGGATAACGCTGCAATCCGTGATTATATCGCCGATAAGGTGATGCGGCCAGATGTGGTTCCTGTTACCAGTGTGACGTTAAATAAATCACAGCTTGCTTTAAAACCAGATGCAGAAGAAACGCTTATTGCCACGGTGAATCCAGCCAACGCGACCAACCAGGAAATCCAGTGGTCATCTTCCAACCAGACAGTGTCCATAGTTTCCGATCATGGAACGGTAAAAGCGGTTGCAGCGGGAACAGCCACGATCACTGCTTCAGCAGAAAATAACATCCGTGCAGTCTGCAGCGTGACGGTGAAGCCGCTCCGGAACAGCCAGAACAGCCGATAGACCCGGAGAAGCCGGAAGAGCCAGGGACCGGAAAAATCCTGGTGGCCTATTTCTCATGGAGCGGGACAAGCGAGAGGATTGCGAACAATATTATAGAGCAGACAGGGGCAGATTCTTTCCGCATTGAGCGGGAAACACCATATAGTGACAATTATAATGAGGTCGCCTATGGGGAAGCAAAAGACGAGGCAGACAATAACGCAAGGCCTCCAATCAAAGACCCGCTATCATCCGTGGAACAGTATGACAGGGTTGTATTGTGCTACCCAATCTGGTGGCATACGGCACCCATGACAGTCGGGACGTTTTTGGAAAGATACGATTTTAGCGGGAAATATATTTACCCGGTTTCACAGTCAGCTTCGATGGATACCACGCAGTATGCGCAGTCCGTAGAATTTATCAAAACCTGCGCACCGGGGGCAGTCGTAGATGATGGGCTATTTTCAAAGGATAATTCCGCGATCCGTTCCTATATTGCGGACACTGTAATGTAAGAGTTTCATTTTCCATACAACATTCCATCAGAGAATACAGGAGAAATTTTCATGTTAGTATATACTTTAAGGTTATAACTGCTGAACAAATGGAAACTTCCGCTGCCGCATGGTATTTGCTAAAATAAGATCATAAAAGTAACAGCGCATTGTTTCAGAACGAAAGGAGGTTTTTTATGAAGCGTTATATTGCATTACTGGCGGCAGCAACAGTTATAGTTTCCCTGGCGGCCTGCGGGTCTGATAAGCGTGAAGCATCGGGCAGATCTGAGAAAACGCAGGAACAGACTGCAGCGGCAGATGCAGAGCCTGCGTCGGATGGCAAAATACTGATCGCTTATTTTACGGTTGCTGAAAACAGCGGCGTAGACGCTGTTTCTTCTGCCAGCTATTCCATGGTAAATGATAAGCCGGTTGGCCGGCTCCGTGCCATTGCAGATATGATCCAGGCAGAAACAGGAGGGGAGTTGTTTTCCATCCGGACTTCCGTGGTGTATCCGGCAGACGGCGGGGAACTGATCGACTATGCCGCTAATGAGCAGGAAGAAGACGTGCGCCCGGAATTGACCAGCCACATAGAGGGACTGGATAAGTATGGGACAGTTTTTGTCGGTTTTCCCAACTGGTGGGCCGACCTTCCGCAGGTTCTTTATAGTTTTTTTGATGAATACGATTTTTCGGGAAAAACAATCATCCCATTTAATGTCCATAATGGAAGCCGTTTTTCCGGGACGATCGAAACAATTCAGGAGCTTGAGCCGGAAGCGACGGTCATTACGGATGGATTTACTGTGAATGAAAGAGATGTGCCGGATGCAGCAGGTGATGTGGCAGGCTGGCTGGAAGAAATTGGCTATTAGAGGGGGGCTTTCGTGAAACAGAATGTGGTTTTGAAAATTGTGACAGATTTCTGTATGACGGCAGTGTTGATCGTTCTGATGGCTTATGAGCTTGTCGGCCAGGCTGCCCATGAATGGCTGGGGATTGGGATGCTCGTCCTTTTTATCCTGCATCATATATGGAACAGGAAATGGATCAGCAATAGATTCAAAAGAAAGCACCGTCCGGGTATTCCTCTATACCCTCTGGGGCACGCGTGTGCAAAAAACGGCACAAAAATAAGGAAATACACGCTTTTTTCCATCCTGCAGACGCTTCTTGTCATTTGCATTTTTATTGCAATGACAGGTTCTATGGTAAGCGGAGCGATACTTTCCCGCCATGCGCTCGCGTTCCTTCCCATCCAGGGAGGGCGTTCTTTTGCCAGGAATTTGCATATGCTTTCAGCGTATTGGGGGTTTGCATTGCTCTCGCTCCATCTCGGATTCCATTGGAGCATGATCATGGGGATGATAAAGAAGCATTGGAAAAAGGCGTCTGCCGTCCCTGTATGGATATTGCGGGGATCTGCTTTCCTGACAGCTGCTTATGGGGCGTACGCTTCCTGGAAAAGAGGGGTTTGGGAATATATGTTCCTTAAAAATCAATTTGTGTTTTTTGATTTTGATGAACCGCTGGCAATTTTCCTGGCAGATTACATAGCTGTCCTGGCCTTGTTTGTATGGTGCGGGCATTATGCTTCAAAATGGGCAAAGATCCGAAAAAAGAAACAGCTTTTACAATAGTGTATAAAAGAACAGAAAGGAATGGAATTATGAAAACTTACAGAACAAAAATGTTACGGCTGGTATCTATGGCGTTGGCTTCTGCCTTAGTGTTTTCTCTGGCAAACGTGCAAAATGTGGAAGCTAAAACAAAAAAGAAAAACATTGTTGTGCTTTATTTCTCAGCAACAGGGACGACAAGGGGCGCGGCAAAGAAGATTGGCAAAGCAACAAAGGGAAACGTAATAGAGATCAAGGCAAAAAAACCTTATACAGAGGAAGACCTTGATTACGGTGATGAAAATAGCCGGGTGTCAAAAGAACATGCGTCTGCAAAAACACCGGCAAGAAGCAAAGTCCGCCCAAAGATTGCTAATATAACGGCAATTAAGAAAGCAGTAAAGAAAGCGGATGTTGTGTATATCGGGTATCCGATCTGGTGGGGAGAAGCGCCGCATATTGTTTACAGCCTTGTAGAAAATGTAAGCCTGAAGAAGAAAACGGTAATCCCATTTTCTACGTCGATCAGCAGCGGCCTTGGAAGCAGCGGGAAACATTTAAAGGTAAAGGCACAGATTTCATCTAAGACAAAATGGATGAAAGGGCGCAATTTTTATGACGTGCCTTCCCAGAAAACCGTCAATAAATGGGTAAAAAGTTTAAAATATTAAGACGTATTAGGTCTGAAACATATGGCAGACATATTTGATATGAAAGAAATAAAAATGATTAAAACAGAGGAGCAGGACATGGAATATATAACTTTGAATAATGGAGTCAGGATGCCCGTATTGGGCTATGGGGTGTACCAGGTGAGTAACGAGGAATGTGAACGCTGCGTATTGGATGCGATTGGTGAAGGCTACCGTTCGATCGATACTGCACAGGCATATGGAAAAGA
>BLMD01000243.1 GCA_011959925.1 Lachnospiraceae bacterium | reverse complement strand
TTGCCGCCCTGGTCTGGTGCTTGAAAAGCGGAAACTTGACCGGGTACTTATAAAGCGGCTCCGGGTCTGTTTTCATCCGCTCCGCGTCTACTGCCTGGGCGATCTTGTTCAACCTCTGCCGCTCTGCTTCAATGGGTCCGGGAAGTCGTACTATTCCGGCCAGCTTGTTTAAAAGCTCAATTTCCGCCGGCCCGTAAAACATCCGCTCCGCCCTGCTCCACTTCATCTTGCTCCAACTTTTAATAATCGTGAATTGTGTGTTATCGGCATCTTTTATAAGGATCTGCCCGTCCTTCATTGCCATCTTCAAGGGTCTTTCGCCTCCTTCTCTGTATAAAAAGTATGATTCCCGTGTATGAAAAGCCGTTCAAGGTTCCGGCTGTGCCAGGTGCTTTTCCCGTCCTCCGGCGTCCGCTCAAAGTACAGCGCACCCTGGCTTTCATCCCAGCCCGTTTCCTGTATCAAGTCAAGGGCCGCCCAGCAGTCCGCGTCCGGTTCCACCCGGTCGTATCTCCCGTTACTGTAAGAAGTAAAGGCGTTACGCTGGGAAATGACGCCCTTTACGGTGTCCGGGAATTTTCCGGATCTTGTCCGGTTGTAAATAACCAGAATAACAAGGGCTTTTCCTTCGGTGTCCTCGCCCTCTGCCTCCGCCATTGCCATCCGTGCTGCTATGTATTCCTCATTTGCGCTCCATCCTAAATCTTGCCCTCTATGCGGGGCTGTGGTAGGCTCTGTCGTGGCTTCTGGGCTTGCGGTGGGGATTTCCTCGACCGTATGTGTAAAAGGCGGCTCTGTGGCTTCCTGGTGGCCCGTAGCGGCGATAATGGCAAACGCAGCGCCGCCAACTGCTGAAAGAATAAGCCCGGCGGCTGCAAGCCTTTTTATAAGCCGCTGCCGCCTTCGTCGCCTCCTGCGCTCTCGTATCGTCAATCCTCCGCACCTCCCTGGTCGATCTGTTCAAGTAAAAGGGCTAAAGCGTCTACCAGGATCCGCTGCGTCTTAATCATGTTCGGCGGGCAGTCTGCTTCGTGGTATGCCTTAAGGTCCCGGCGGTACTTGTCCAGAAGTAAATCAACGTCAAGCCGGCCGTATTCCTCCGGATCCGGTTCTGGATCCTGCTCCTGGGTGATGGGTTCCTCCTGCAGCTCGTCCCTGGCTGCCGCTGCTTCCTGCGCCGGGTCGTCCCTCGGTTCGTCCTCAACTTCCCGAAAGTCCGCATCTATGATGTCCGGCTCCTTCTGCCTGGTATTGTCCCCAGAAAGAATTGATCTTTCTGTTTCCGGGAAGCGGTCTAAAAGGTCCACCAGCTTCGTTGTGAAGCGTCCCCAGGTGATCTGTATCTGCTCCGCTTCCGGCTTATCTCTGAATACGATCTTATCCGGGTAACAAGTCCAGCCTTTTCCGCTTTCGTAAGTGCTGCCGTATAAGGTTTTAAGTTCCTTCGTTATGGCTGCCTTGTCCCGCTGCGCTATGATCTGCCGGGTGCTGGGATAAATATCTTTATAGAACTTTAAAAGCTGGCCGTCCTCCTTCAGCTTTTGGGCTGCTTTCTTTTCCTCAGCTTCCTGCTGCCGCTTTTCCTCCTGCTGTTTAATAAGGTCCCGGACATTTTTCTGCGCTCCGTTGGACCGCTCTACAAAGTCGGCTTTCTCTTTCTCCGCCTCCTGGATCTCCTTAAATCTTTTCGCAAGCTGCACCCAGGTGATCTCTCGCTTATAATTAAGCCGGACTCCCCTGGCGCTTCCCTGGTAATCTTTAAGGCCGTAGGCTCCGCCGCCGCCCGCGTTTCTGTATCTCGCTTTCAAGTCGTCGGCGCTTATGTTGTCCGTGTGCTTAATGCCGATCCAGTCGTAAAAGGCTTTTATATCGCGTTCGGAAGGTTCCGGCTTTTTCGCCTCAGCCTCCTTCTGCTGCTTCTGCAGCTCCGCCTGCGCTTTCTTCCGCTCGTCCTCGTCCTTTTTCTTTGCGACGTCGCAACGGGAAAAGCAAGTTTTATTTTCGCAATTCTGGCAGCAGGGCGTTGGCTCGTGGTCGCCCTCCCTGGTTTCTGCGTTTTCAATGTTCAAAAACTGGCACTCTTTACTGAAAAGCCCGGCTTCAATGTCCAGCCGCTTTTCTTCGCTCATCTGGGTGCAAAAAAACGGGTTCCCCAGCGGCGCGTCCCTGCAGTATCGTTCTTCCTGCCGTATGCCATAAGGGCGGGCGCAACTGAAACAATCGTATTTTCCGTCGCCGCATCCGGGTGTGGTAAGTAAGGAACCTTCCGGGCGTACTGTTTTAGGAAGTCCAAAAAATGACTTCGGTTCCTCCTGCTTCTTTTTCATTGCCCTTATTTCTCTTACGGTGGTTTCCTGTGTTACCTTCTCCAGTTCCTCGTCGGGAAGTCCCAGCATCTCCTGTAATTTGCTTACGCCCATCCCGATGTACTTCTCCGCCATGTGTTCCCCGCCGTCAATGGAAAAGCGGGCGTTAATTGCCATAAAGCGGCTTGCGCTGGAAGTGCTTAAGCCGTATTCCCCTTTTGCAAACTCCCATATATTTTTATAGCCGTCCTCCGTGAAGAGCGTGTTTTCGCTGATCTGCCGTAGGAAGTAGCCAACCATAAAGAAGTCCTCGGCGGCGTCGTTTAAGTGGTTCCTTATGCCGCTTTTCAAGTCCTGGTATTCCATCTAATCCCTCCTTGTCTGCCTGGTTTCTTTTCTCCCCTATGCCCAGCTGGCTTTCGGTTCCTCTGCTGCCCGGCTGGGTCTGGAGCTTATGAGAAGCTCCGCAATCAATCTATAAACGGCTTCGGTTTTTCCGGTCGGCGGTATCGTCCGCCCCTCTATGCTTTTAAGCTCCGTACCGTCTGCTAAAATGTGTTTTATCATCCGGCGCCCTCCTTAATTGCAGTCGCTTATTTCAGAAAAAGGAAGAAAATAATTTGTTTCTATCACTTGTGGTTCGCGGACAAAATTTTTCGGGAGCTTTATGCCGAATTGTCCACAAACTTCTTTGAATGCTTCCGCAATATCCGAAGGGTGCGAGTTCTGGTCGCGCATGACCTTATCCATCTCCCGGACAAAGCTCGTAATCTCTCCGAGGCTTGTATCTTTTACTTTGTAAATATTTCTTTCCCCTTCCAGTGCATCCTCCATCTCGTGAAAGCGGTTAATATAGCGCACCGTAAATTCTGTCCCTTTAACTCCTGTTAATTTGTTGGCGATAAATTCGCAACCCTTCTTTGTAACCTGGTAGCATGGACGGCTCTGGTTGTTGGCATCTAAGTAGCTGGATTCCTTGAAAAAATCGCCCAATCCAATTTTGGCTTCGGCTCCTTTTCCTTCCTCAAATGCCTTTTTGTTAGCCTCATCCATCTGTTCAATATAGGTTCGAATATCTCTTAACAACTTGCTGTGTTCTTTGTCTACCATTGCAGCCACTTCTCGGCTGTCTAATACAATTTCCAGTTTGTTCACGCTGTGTTTCCCTCCTATTTTTTGTTTGCTCGTAAATGTTTACTATGACAACCTGCCAGCCCGCCAAAGCTCTGCCGTGTCAATGCCTCATACCTCCTGTTTCTTCGGAGTTCCTTTTAAGCTGTTTGCTGCTCTCATACCAATCATAAAAGCGTTGGCCGCAATAATCGCTGTCCGACGCTCATCCTCGGAAGCTCGCCCCAAAAGCGTAATCAAAGTTGTAGCGTCTTCAAGCTGTTTCGGGGTATAATTTTCGTTGCGTTTCTTCATGGTCTTGTCCTCCCTTTATTCTTTATTGAAAAACAATAACGCGTTTTTGTTTTCTATGTTACCTATCATACGTTTCATTGTTACGTTTGTCAATAGTTTTTTGTTGACTTTGAAAACTTTTCATGTTATTATCTGTAAGAAAGGAGGGTAAATTGTGAATGAACGAATTAAAGAATTGCGGAAAACGCTTTCGCTCACAATGGAAGAATTAGGCGAAAAATTAGGCGTTACAAGATCGGCTATTTCAAATATTGAAAGCGGAAAACGCGGCATTACTGAACAAATGGTATTAGCAATCTGCCGGGAATTTGAAGTAAATGAAAACTGGTTAAGAAATGGCGCCGGAGAAATGTTTCAGCCTATACCAAAAAACGGGCTAGAAATGCTGGCAAAAGAACATAACCTAAATCAATTTGAATATTTAGTTATTGAAGAATATTTAAACCTTCCGGACGAAAACCGGAAGGCTGTACTAGATTTTGTTATGGAGCTGTTTGCCAAATTTAGCGAAACTCGTGTTGCCTTGGAACATCCAGCCGTAATTAAAGCGGATCCCAACTACCCGGAAACAATGTTTAAAGAAGCACCTGCTTCAAAAGAAATGCAAGAACTTTCAGACGAAGAAAAAGTAGAATTATATCGCCAGGAACTGAAACGCGAAAGGGAAGCAAGGGAAAAATCCGGAGCTTAATAGTATGGAAAATAGAAAGGGGGTTGTTATAAAATGGGATTTACATACCGAAAATCTAAAAATTTAGGTGGTGGTGTTCGATTGAATACCGGAAAGAAAAGCATTGGTCTAAGTGCTGGCGTCAAAGGTGCCCATGTCAGCGTAAACTCAAAAGGCCGCATTGGCTTAAGTCTTGGGATACCTGGCACAAATTTCCGCTATAGAAAAGTAATGTCGACTAAAAAAGGTGGCGGCGGTTTTATCGCTGCTCTTGTCAATCTTACCTGGTGGCTTCTTGTTGCTATGGTTTGGGTCTGCTGTATGATCTGCATTTACTTCTGGAAGTTCGTAGTATTTTTAGGGAAAAAATTATTTTATCTTGCAAAGAAAGCAACGGCAAAGTTTTGCCACAAAGAAATTGTCGAAGAATAAAAAGGAAGCCCACCGCATCCTATTGGCGTAGGAGGGCGGTGGGCTGGCTGGGCGATGTATAGTTACTATACATCAATGCCATGTATAAACATTCCGAGCAAGAATATTATACATCGCCCTGGCTAAAAGCACAAGTAAAAAGTTAGGGCTATTTTTGCGCCCTTTTTTAAGGTGGTGTGTATCTATGAATAAAAGAAATATAAGCCCGGCTCCGGCTCCGTTCTCCCTGGATAATGTAGCCGATCTGTATATCCGGGTATCTACAACGGAACAGGCGGAAGAAGGTTACAGCGTCGGGGAACAAGAGGCCCGGCTGCGCTCCTACTGCTCCGCTATGGGCTTTACTGTAAACGCCGTCCATATTGATCCGGGTTACTCTGGGGCGACGCTTGACCGCCCTGGTATCAATCAAGTTATTAAGGACGTGCGGGGCGGCTGCGTGAAAAAGGTTATTGTCTGGAAGCTGGACCGGCTCTCCCGGTCCCAAAAAGACACCCTTGTGCTTCTGGAAGATGTCTTTTTAGAAAACGGCTGTAACTTCGTTTCAATAATGGAAAGTTTTGATACGGCTACGCCCTTCGGGCGCTGTATCGTTGGAATACTGGCGGCTTTCGCTCAAATGGAAAGGGAAAATATAAAAGCTCGCTTAATGATGGGTAAGCAAGCCGGGCTTAAGGAAGGTAACTACTATTCCGGCGTAACTCCTATCGGTTACAAGTCCGAACTGCAGGAAAACGGAAAGCGGACGCTTGTCGTGGATCCGTTTACTTCCCAGGCCGTGAAGGATATGTATAAGCTGTATAGCTCCGGGCGAAGCCTGGGGGAAATAGGCGTTTATGTCCAGGAAAAGTACGGTATCAATACAAAATTCTGCCGGACGGATGCCGCCTCTGCCTGCTCCCGGATTCTCCGTAATCCGGTATACGCTGGCCGGGTCTTTATGAATGACCTGGAATACTCCGGGAAGCATGAGGCGCTGGTTTCCCCGGAAGTCTGGCAAAAGGTAAACGACCGCTTATCCCAAAACAAGAAAGCCTATAAGCGGGCTTACTCCGGTTCGGATGGGCTGCTCTCCGGCTTGCTGTTCTGTGGGGACTGTGGCGCCCGGATGTCTATCCGGCAGTGGGGCTGGAAAACTTCTAAGGTAAATAAGTATATATGTTACTCTGTAAGCCGCTGTAGTAAGCGGATGATCAAGTCGGATTCCTGCTCCAACCGCAAGGAACACTTTACCGTGTCCGATCTGGATGCCCTAGTGCTGGGGGAAATTAAAAAGCTCTCCCTTGATCCGGCTGCCCTGGATGCTCTGGTGGAAGAAAACGCAGGGGAAGCTCCGCCCGACCTGGGGGCGTTCCGGGAACGGCTGGAAAATGTGGAAAAGCAAATAACAAGGCTTCTTAATCTCTATCAGACGGGGATTGTCGGGCTGGAAGAAATACAAGACCGCCTATCTACCCTTAAGGAAGAACGCAAGGCGGCGCAGAAATGCCTGGAAGGGGCCGAAGCGGAAGACTCCGGGAAAATGTCTAAGGGGGAAGCGGCGGCGGCCCTGGCCTCCTTATCTGGTATTATTGAAGCCGGGGACGGTGATGGGCTTTTCGCCCTGGTGCATAGCCTTATAGAAAAGGTCGTTGTACTCAATGGGGGTATAACTATATACTGGGCTTTTTGCTGAATAAAGGGGGCGGCTTTTGTTCTATACAACAAATAGCCGCTTACTCTTTTCCATATGCCTGTGCAGTATCGATCGAACGGTAGCCTTCACCAATCGCAT
>BLMD01000242.1 GCA_011959925.1 Lachnospiraceae bacterium | reverse complement strand
GTGTTGGACTCAGTGAGCCCGCTATTTCTACAATAGCTTGCAATGTTTTGGCGCTTGCCACGGTATCACCTCCTTCGGCCTTTTTTATGCTTGACTACCGGCGCAGGTTTGTTTTTCTGGCGCCTTTTTTGCTCAGCAGCCAGATCCTCGGCCGCCTCTGCGTATTCCACAATAAAGTCAATTACTGGCTTTTTTTCGAGCTCGGCTGTGCTTGTGTGGTAGGTTCGGGAGTAGTCTCGGATTGCTCGTCTGAGCTGTCTGCCTCTGAGTCGCCCGACGCGATAAAAAAACCACGGCCGATCCTCGCAAATTCCCGCAGGCTTCTCCCCTTGATACGCTCCATGTCCTCGAATGTATAAGCCGGGTTTACTGCGATAACGGCAGCGAAGCCGATGTATAAATGCAAAGAGTAATCGAGCTCAACCGCTCCGGCGAGATTGCCGCCTTTGGAGCCGCTGGCCTTCATTTTCGCGTTTTCTGCCTGAGCATAGAGGGCGCCGCTGATCTCGTCCGTGTCGTATGTCATTTCCTTTACCTCGACTCCGTTAATGAGTACGGGCTTGCTTAAAGTGATTTTTCCGTGTTCGTCCATGATATTGCCTCCTTCATAGAAAAAGCCGCCAGCATTGAAGCCAGCGGCCGTATTTTACAGTAATTTGTTGATGTCCTTCATATAGTCCACGCCGTCAACTCTGAGGATCTGGCTCAGTCTGTCAACGATTAAATACTCATAACCCCCGACAAAAATCTGCACGCGGTTCGCTGAGTATGTGAGCTCATTCTCCGAGGCTGCGCCGATTTCTACACCGACGCCGGGGAGCGCCGTCGGCGGGAATGTACGCACAAAAGCCTTGCAGCCCTCGGCGCTTGTGGAGCCGTCTCCTTTGACAACATTCTGCACCCACCGAAACTCAAAATTTCTCTTTTCGAGCTTTGACATTCTCCCGAGTCCTTTGTCCTCGCCGATCTTCGTGATTGCAAGCTCTAAATTTTCAAGTAGTCCGACGATAGGTACCGTCATTGTCCCCATTGCGTTGAGGTCTGCCGTCATTAAAGAAATAGACGGC
>BLMD01000241.1 GCA_011959925.1 Lachnospiraceae bacterium | reverse complement strand
GATCTGCACAGTGCAGAGTACTGCATTGAACAAGCAGAAAAAATTCCTCAAATGTTAGAGAATCTTGAAGTCAAAACTAGTAGTCTGGGTTGGCAGATTAAAGATCAGCCAAAGGTTAGATTATCTCAGGAAGACTTGGATCGTATCAGTGAAATGCAACTAAAAATAATTAAAATTAACCAATAACTAACCAAACAAATCTAACAGCTTCTTCTTTAGATTCCCAAAATGATTCATAAATCCGAAATTCCTATAAATGCTGGAATTTTCGGATTTTTTGATACAATTTTTGCACCCAAAACAGAACAGACGGCGATATTCATATCCCAAATTGTTGTTGACGGATTCGACCATTTATGATAAATTATACTAAATACTACACGATACGTTGACAAAAAACGACAACACTCATCTTATCCCCTATTCCGGCAATCTCTGCCTGGGACTTTTCTACCAAAGATAACCACTACAAAAGCAAAACTCCAAAAGTGAATAATAATTACTTAGAAGGACTAAAGACAGCAATCATTGAATTATCGAACAGGAGGAGTTTATATTTGAACAGGAATAAGAAGATGATTCTGCCGGCAGTGTTAGGCGATCTCAAGACACGGCAGGAGGTTATGGAAGAAATCATAAGCAGCCCGTCTACATATCATGCATTCAAGAGATTAAAGCCCGGGTTCCAAGAGGAATTCATTGAATTCTGCATGGGTGTCAGAGGCATGAAGATGACATACGACACATTCTTCAAGCATATCTTTGATGCAGAGGTTCATCCCGAACGTCTTTCCGCGTTCTTATCAAAGGTTATCGGCCGTCCCCTTAAGATTAAGCGGGCATTAGGGAACGAACATCGACGGATTTCCGAAAAAGCCTCGCTTGTAATCCTGGATCTGATCGTGGAGTTCACAACCGGAGAACTGGCAGATGTTGAGATCCAGAAGTTCGGCTATATGTTCCCGGGAGAACGTGCAAGCTGCTATGCCGCCGATATGATGATGCGTCAGTACGAACGTGAAAAAAGCATACGCGGAGATAAGTTTAATTACAAGGACCTGAAAAAGATCTATACGATCGTACTCATGGAAAACAGCAGTGCAGAATTCAAAAAGTTCCCGGATTCCTATATCCACAGAGGTGAATGGCGGTTCGACACGGGCCTTAAGATGAATCTTCTACAGGAATTTTACTTTATACCGCTTGATATTTTTCTTAAGACAGAGGATAATAAGAACAAGAACACTATAAGGAACGAATTGGAAGCATGGCTGTATTTTATCGGATCAGATAAGCCGGCGCATATCTACAAGGTGTTACAGCGCTATCCCGAATTCGAAGAGATGTATCGGGATATAGAGTACTTCCGATATCACCCGGAGGAGGCAATCAATATGTTCTCAGAAGCATTACAGATTATGGATGAAAATACGGCGGCCTATATGATAGCAGAAAAGGAACGATTAATAAAAGAGATGGATACCGAACTCAAAGAGCTGGACGCTATGCTTAAGGAGAAAGATGTTGCTCTCAAAGAGATAGATTCCGAGCTTAAAGAGATGGATTCTGAGCTCAAAGAGATGGATTCTGTGTTTAAAGAAATGGATTCTGAACTCAAAGAAAAAGATTCTGTGCTTAAAGAAAAGGATTCTGAACTCAAAAAGATGGATTCCACTCTCAAAGAAAAGGATTCTGAACTCAAAGAAAAAGATTCTGAACTCAAAGAGATGGATTCCACTCTCAAAGAAAAGGATTCTAAACTCAAAGAGATGGATTCCACTCTCAAAGAAAAGGATTCTGAACTCAAAGAAAAAGATTCTAAACTCAAAGAGATGGATTCCACTCTCAAAGAAAAAGATTCTGAACTCAAAGAAAAAGATTCAGCTATCAAAGAAAAGGATTCTAAACTCAAAGAGATGGATTCCACTCTTATCAGGAAGGATGACGCCCTCAAAGAGAAAGATCTTCTGATAGAAAAGATACTTACTGAAAAGAAACAGACCGAAGACCAACTAGCAGAACTAAAGAAACAGGTAGACCTGCTTATCGCACAAAAGAATAATTAAGGAGAGCAATCACACCAAAGGCTATTCTATGAAAAAGATAATACTAAACATACTAAAACCCTTATCATTCCTGCCTGCTCTGGCCATGATGTATATCATCTATAGTTTTTCTGCACAGACAGGGGCGGCATCCGGGAATTTAAGTTATGCTGTCAGCTATAAGATTGTAGAGATTGGAAACGACGTATTAGAAACCGGATTTACCGAAGCGCAGATTGGACGCTATGCCCATAGAATCGAACATCCTGTACGGAAGCTTGCACACATGACCGAATACTTTCTGTTGGCCGTGGCCGTATCATTTCCATTTTATGTGTATGGGCTTCGCAGCTTTGCGTTGATGGTGACCGCCGGGCTGATCTGTGTAGGATTTGCCGCGGGCGACGAGTATCACCAGTCCTTTGTCGCTGGGCGGGGACCGTCAAAGAAGGATGTCATGATCGACAGCATTGGCGTTTTCTTCGGAACTCTATGCGTCCGTATCGTTTGCTGGACTGCACTTGCGCCGTTTAATGCCGCTAAACACATTGCCGAGAGGGCACGAAGGCGGTCACGGACAAGGAAATCTTCCCGCGAACGACATACAAGGCAGGTGCCTTAATGTGATGACCGATTATATTCAGCTAAACCTCCTTGTCTATCCGCTCATCTGCCCCGTTGGATTTTCTATCCGCAGCCACCGCTGCGCCGTCGAAAATCCGCCTTGCGGATGAACGAATATTCTGCGGAGTTTCGCCAGATATAATACGGTCATCACACTAGATGTCTCATTCACCTTCGTCCAGATAACCCGGCGGATGGAAATTCATATCAGATCCGCTCCATCAACGCCTTCTTCATCCCTCTCGAGAACATGCATTTTTCCCCGTTTTTCATGAGAATCTCCCGCCCTTTCAGATCCAGCTCGGCAATCTGCGCAACATTGACCAGATAAGCCCTGTGCACCCTGATGAACGTCTCTTTGAACTTCTCTTCCAGTTCCCGCATACTCCCGATAAAGTCAATCCGATCGTTATGCGCATGTAACTCTATCCGGTGGGTCCGCCCCGCAGTCTCGAAGAACACGATCTCATCCACCGGAATGTGCTTGACTACATCCATCACCTTCACCGAGAAGAACTCCCGCTCCTCGCCATTTTCCTTATGCATACGCTCAGTAATCACCTTCAGGCAATGACGGATCCCCTCCTGCATCTTCTCCTGGTTCCCTTTCACGATATAATCCAACGCCTCCAGATGATACCGGAATGTCTCGAAGGCAAGATCTGAAAATGCCGTTACATATATCAAAAATCCTCTGGAATCCATTTTCCGGATCTCCTGCCCCAGGCAAAAGCCGTCCATCGGCTCCCCCTTAAGCTCTATATCAAGAAAATAAATCCCACGCCCCGGCGAATCCTTCACCGCCTGAATAATCTCTTGCGGGTGCCCGCTGCACAGCACGACTTCCATATCATAGCCCTCGATCATAATCTGTTTTTCCAGATATTCTTTCTGTGCAGCACGAATTACCGCGTCATCCTCGCATACATAGACCGGAAGCATTCCATCCCTCCTTAAACTGTCCGAAAGCTGTTTCTGCTTTACATACTCTCCGCCAAAAACCATTTTTCATAGATTGGATACGCTATAGCTTGCAGCCGGCACATCCTTGATCCTTGACGTGTCCTTTTCGCGATACTGCTTCGCAAAGATAAACAACCCGAACACAAGTACATTTATCAGAAGCGTCACCGGAATATCCAGCCACGACACACTGTTATTTTCCAGTACGTCTGCTGAAAACGCCCCGGAAATGACCATGATCAGATTATTATTCAGAAAATGTATGATCACAGGCACCCAAATGTTCTCCGTCTTCATATATGCATACCCAAGAAATATTCCAAGCGTCACACAATTAATGATCTGGTTCACGGTCATGACCGCGCCATACTCCGGCTTCACATAGTAGAAGAAATCCAGCGGCAGATGCCACAGCCCCCATACTACTCCTAAGATCAGCACGCCCTTTCGCAGGCCAAATTTCTTCTGAAGAAGAGGCTGCAAATAATACCTCCATCCATACTCTTCCCCAAAAAAGGCAATATATCCTGTTAAAAAATTCAACGGCATGACCGCAATAAATATCCACGCCTCCGCACTCGTCATGATCGAAACAAATTTACCCAGCTCTCCTGCCAATCCATCAAAAACCGCCACTCTTCCTAAATACAGGATTGTAAATAGCAGGATGCATCCTACGGAAGACCGCCCGTTTTTCCATCTGATTCCATAAGCGCCCCGTTTCTTTTTCCCCGCCGCTATCAGACAGATCAGACAGATAATACTCCCCGCCGCCATCAGATATTGGACAGCCAGACAGAACACGGATATCGTCCCTCCCGGCATTGTAACTATGGCATCCGGCATCAGTACGGAAAGTACCGTAAGTACGATCGAGATGATCGTGTTCAGGATAAAACAAATATAGAATGCCTTTGGCATCTCCTTATCTTCCCTGCGGGTTAAAAGAAATGCAAACATAACCCCCATCGCAGGATAAAGCATCTGCGTAACGGGAAATGCACTCAGGTTCAGCTGGTTTAAACTGCCGTACCACATCAGAAGCCCCAATAAGTACGGAATCCCATAAGCAATCGCAATAAAAATATAAAGCTGCCGTTTTTCTGTTTTTGAACCCATCTTATATTCCTCCTTTTTCTTGTCACATACATGTTCAAAGCAACTTTATTTTATACGATTTTTTATGTTCTCAAACAGAAAATGCCCAAACTGATATCTGCGGTGCCCAAACTGCTGCTTACTCACGCTTCCTGAACTTTTATCTCCTGAATAAAGTACCCGTCCTGTATGGTCGTAAGCGGCAGCGTCTTTTCATACTTTCCCAGTATCTTCTTATAGTTATCAAGCCCGATCCCTCTGTCCTTCCCTTTGGTCGAATATCCGGGTGTCCCGATCTTATGGAAATCAACGGATGAGTACAACGTATTTTTCACACGGAATGTAGTATATCCGCTCTGACTGCTGATCATGATATGGATCTGCCCGTCCTTCCTGCCCTTCACCTCTTCCATGGCATTATCCAAAAGGATTCCCAGACACCGGCACAGATCCGTACTGCGAAGCCTCGTTTTCTCAAATGGCTTCAACACCTCCAGTTCCCAGTGGATCTCCGCCTCCTGCATCGTTTTCATTTTCTCCAGGAATAATCCCTTCACCTCCGTCACACGGATGTTGGAAAGCTGGTTCATAAGGCGGATCTGGCTGCCTACTTGCAGATCAAAATCCTCCGTCATCTCATGGATATAGCTCTGGATCGCCTCGAAGTTCCCCTCTTTTGCCTGCAAGTACATCCCCGACATCATATTCTTAAAATCATGGCGGAACCTGCGCACCTCCCGCTGAAGCCCTTCAAGATTCTCGATATACGCCCCCTGCTGTCTGAGGCTCACACTCTGGTCGTCAATGCACTTCTGCTTTATTCCCTCCCGTCCGGTATAGATGAAGATCATATATACGATCAAAAGAAAGATGACAGCAACAGCCGGGTTATAGCCGATCGCCCTTGCACTGATATCCACCACCTCCTGCACAGTCTGGATCAGTATCGGATAAAACCCAAGAAAAACCAGAACCGTAGTCTCCGGCTTCTGCTCCTCCCACTGTCTGAACAGTTCTCTCGAATCCGTCTTATGTAACAGCAGAATTACCAGCAAAAAACCAACCGGAAGCATCACCCACTCCCAAAATAAATATTCCCGCCTGTCCAACACATTGCTCAAATTAAAAACCCGGTTGGTGGAACATATTTCTGCCAGATTCCATCCCACAGCATATAAAATCCTCACAAACACCGCCGTCGCCAGACAGACCTTACAGGGCTTCTGATAGATCATGCGGATAACCAGCATCAGCCCGATAATTACAAAGTAATCAAATATGATTTCCCCGCCGTTATGAGGCCACAAAAATAATCCTGTCTTATAGAAAACTGTACCTATCAGCACTTCCAAAAACAGATACAGCACCAGTGAACAAAAAATATTCCGGTAATGCTTCCCGCTCTTGTCCGGAATACTCCCAAAAAGCTGGCTTGCCGCAGCCGCATAAAAAATGATCTCTATGCCTACACTCAACAGATTTCCACAGAATACTTCAAAAAAAGTCATTGTCTTTCCTCCCTGTCTAATACTGCATCCGCATCATGCACGAATCCGGAACGTTTTGGGCGCCAGCTTATAGACCAGAGCGCACGCTATGATGCAATAAGCAACGCAGAAAATTACCGTCCCAAGCCCGAACGCAAACGTAGACATCTTAAGCCTCATAAGATAATAACAGAAGAAATATGTCACCGTCACCACGATCCGGTACGTCCCGCTCTTAATCTCTGTCCCCGCATTATAGGGCTGGAGAAGATAGTAAATCGTCAGATAATGTACGGAAAAGAACATACTGATACACAACATCGAGACGATCAGCACGAGATAATTCACCGGCTCTGCCGTCCCGCCTGACAGATACAAAAGCAGAGCAAGCCCCGCTCCGATCACAGCCGCAGGGAGCAGATTGACTTTCATGATCTCCCAAAGCCGGATTCTGAACAGTCTCAGGATACATTCCGGCCGTTTATAAAAGGAATAAGTCAGAAGGCTGTGATCGCAGTTCATAAACAGCACATTGGTAAATCCTGTCCCACGGTTCACGAAATACATAACGAACGCAAAAGACGGCAGATTCGTCAGCACGAGCCGGTTCACAATCTCTTTATATTCCGGCATAAACCAAATCCCCAGAGCCAGAACACACACAACCCCCAGACAGATCTCAGCAATCCGTTTCGAGGATTTCCAGAGTATCTTCTGGTGACGCCGGATGAAAATCTCGTTCAGATACTCGAAACCTTTCCGGCTGCTGCCCTGCCTGTTGTCAATCTGGATCACCTTCTCGCTCTGCCGTTTAACAGCGCGTTTCGCGTCCGCCACCTGCCCCATATACTCTGTGAGAAGCTGTTGATAGACTTCCCTGTACTCCTTAAACCGCCATATCTTCTGCATGGACATAAGCCCCGCCAAAATCCCGCACAGCAACAAGACGACACTCACCGTTTCCGAAATCACAACTCCCGTAAACGGAAGTCCATACGCCGCCAGAAGAAGAACAATTATCGCAATCCACTCCTTTGCACCGACCTGATTCTCACTCACCGCGGCTTTCGTGCGTTCATAATCCCACAGAGCATATGAAACCACCGTCAGCTTCATGCCCGCCGCAGCAAAAGGCAGCATCAGGCACTGCCACACCAAAAGCTCGCAGTTAAGCCCGAAGATCAGGCCGAAGACCAGATAACCGATCAATATCTTCAACATCTCATAGCTATATGTGACCAGCGCATACTCCTTCGCATCCATCCCAAGCAGGATCAGCGCATAGTATTTATCCTTGGTCGGATTAAAAATATAGGTATTCAGCCATGCCCCAATCAGGGTTAGCAATATAAAAATGTGCAGAAATATTTCTCTTTTTTCTCCCGTCTCATAAATCAGCAAGGGCAATGTGACCATCAGCAGAAAATACAGGAATTTTCCCAGAAACGCCTTGATAAACTCCAAGATCCCGGAAACGATATTTGCAAAAATCTTAAGATCCCGGTCGCGGTACAACTCCTGGGGCAGTATCCGCCTGATAAGGGGAATCTGTTTCAGAGAATAGAGAATCGTGTTGACGCGGTATGTATTCTTAAGGGAATATGATATTTTAAATGTTTTATTCATGCCTTTCTCCTCATGCTTTATACGCCCGGCTCTCTGAGCGCCAAGAGAATCTTCTCTTTAAATCCATGGCTGTCAAGATTCATCTTGTCTACACGCTCAAGTTCCCCGTGGTTGAGCAACACGATTTCATCACATAAATCAAGAGCAAGATCCATAATATGGGTGGAGAAGATAATAATCCTCTCTTCCTTCAGCGTCCGGAGGATCTGCTTCATCTCCTCCGCCACCACAACGTCAAGAGACGTCAGCGGTTCGTCCAGAAGAAGGATGTTTGGCTTGATAATGATATTGACCAACATCTGCATCTTATTCTTCATTCCGTGGGAGTAATCTTTCAGAAGCTTGTCCCTGTCCTCCTGGAAGATGCCCATGTAATCGAAATACTCATCCAGACTTCTTAAATCCCTGATCTGCTCTTCATGGATATCCACAAAAAACTTCAAGAACTCCCGCCCCGTAAGAAACTCCGGCACGGTGGGCGTAGACAGCACATAACCAATATCTTCGGGTACAACATCCCTGTTCTGCCCCTTTGACTCCAGAAAGAATCGGCCTCCATCCACCTTCATGTCACGGTTCAGGCAGTTGAACAGAGTCGTCTTTCCTGCGCCGTTGCGTCCTAAAAGCCCATATATCTTACCGCTCTCAAATGTAAAATCAATGTTGCGAAGAACCTCTTTTTTCTCAAAATGCTTTGATAAATGTTCGATGATAAATCTCATTTGCATTCCTTCTTTCTTAATATCTGCCTCATGCTTAATATATATAATAATTATTATATATATTAAGCATGAGG
>BLMD01000240.1 GCA_011959925.1 Lachnospiraceae bacterium | reverse complement strand
ATATGATGAAAATGAAGATGCGGGGAATGTCGGGAAGCCTTATTCTATCGAGGTTAGAGATACGGAGAGAACGATAACAATATACGGCATTGCTTCAACGAGATTTGATATAGCAGGTTAAATTGTGTCAGACCTATTTGTTTTATTGTGGACAAGTAGGTCTGATTTTATGTAGTAAAGCACACAAGTATAAGATTTGAAGTTGTTCGATTTGATTCGCTTGATTTTTTTGCGTTGAATAGATATAATGTAGTAAAACACACAAGCGATAAAAAATTTATGCGTATTTTAGTGCAGAGGTGAAATAATGCTAACACAAAATGATATAAGAATACTAAGCAAAATATTTTCTGATTATGGCTATGTCATGACAACGGCACAGCTTACAAATGAAAAATTGTTTTATAGAGATATTCAACGTATGCTGGAACAAGGATTGATTGAAAGAATAAAAAGGGGGTGTTACCATTGGGTGGATGACTATGGTACGAGTGAGGTGGTTATTGTCAACCGTCTGTTCCCTGATGCGGTTCTTTGTATGGAAACAGCTCTTTTCTATTATAGATACAGTGACAGGAATCCCGCTGAATGGAATATTACCATTAACAAAAATACTTCCAGAAAGCGTACAAATATAGATTATCCTTTCATTAAGGCTTATCGGGTTGAGCCAGAGTTGCTTTTCATTGGAAAAACAAAAGGGGAAATTGACTTCCAAGAAGTTCATATTTATGACCGTGACCGTACCATTTGCGATGTGCTGAAGAATATGAATAAGATGGATAAAGAGATTTTTAATAAAGCAATACAAGGATATGTAAAAGACCAGAAAAAAAATATTCCGAACCTTATGCAGTACGCAAAGACTTTGCGGGTGCAAAAGCGTGTAAAGGATTTGATTGGAGTGTGGTTGTAATGGCAGATAAGGCAGCGTCCGTTCTTGCGAAATTGAAAAACAAAGCTAAGATTTCTGGAATCAGCTATCAGCAGTGTTTGCAGTTGTTTATGCAGGAGGAATTTTTGCGGAAACTTTCAAAATCTGGTTATGAAGACAATCTTATTCTGAAAGGCGGATTGTTCATCTATGCGCTTACCAATTTTGAAAGCCGCGCAACGATAGATGTTGATTTCCTGCTTCGTGGATTTTCCAATTCCATAGAAGATGTAAAAAGTATGATTGGTAAGATTATTGAGACATCAACAGGAAATGATTTTGTTTCCATGACAGCAAAGGGATTTGAAGAAATTTCCCCACAGAGGAAATACCACGGCATCAGCACTCAAATTATCGGTCAAATAAAAAATGTCCGTGTGCCATTTAATGTGGATATTGGTGTAGGAGATATTATTGTGCCGAAAGCAGAGGAAAGAAAAATCAATACACAGCTTCCAGATTTTGAAAAGCCAGTGATAAAAACTTATTCTTTGGAAAGTACGATAGCAGAGAAATTTGACGCTATTTTGCAACGGTTTGAATTGACTGGCAGGATGAAAGACTTTTACGATATATATTATCTGGCAAGAACATTCGATTTTGAGGGAGCGAAGCTGCGGGTGGCAATTTTTGAAACATTGAAGAAAAGAGAAACACCTTATGACAGAGATAGCTTTAAGCGTATTCTGGCACTTTCCGAAGATGAAGATATGCAGAAGCGGTGGAGATATTTTTTGAAAAATATTAAAGATGATACGCTGGAGTTCGCGGTGGTTATTAAGGAGATGCAGATATTTCTTGAGCCAGTGTTTGATGTTATTGTGAATGAGGAAGAATTGCAAAAGATGTGGAATAGTAAAGTAATTAAATGGGATAATACCTCTGCTATTCATGTCTATCGTGAATAAATGGAGGTGGATATACAATATGTTGACATTTACTGAATTAAATAAGCCACGTATAGATATTGAACTATATGGGACAGATACATATATTCCACCCATTGATAAAGTTCGTGTTATGGATGAAGACTCATTTGAACAATTTACATTGGAATGGCTGTATGGATGTAAAAAAGATAAATATTCTTCAATAAAAAGAATCGGAGGAGCAGGTGATAAAGGCAGAGATGTAGTTGCATATTATAACGATGGCTCTGTGGATTACTATCAATGTAAACATTATAATACTGCACTTGCTCCATCAAATTATTATTTAGAATTAGGAAAACTTTGCTACTACACCTATAATAAAGAAATTCCAATGCCTAAAGAATATTATATTATAGCTTCAAATGATGTGGGGACATCTTTACAAGACTTACTTGATAATCCGATAAAACTACTATCGAAACTTAGACAAAACTGGGATAATTATTGTAAAACAAAAATTACTAAAACTACAGAAGTCCCATTGGAAAATTCTTTGTTAGATTACATAGACACATTTGATTTTACGATAGTGAATACATATCCAATAGCTCAAGTAATTGATGAATATTTAGATACAATATATGGAAGTATTCGCTTTGGTGGACGTAGACTAAATATGCCCACATTAATATCACCAACGGGCGAGATTGAAACGGATGAGATGCCGTATATTTCTGCCTTGTTAGAAGCGTATTCGGATGAACTTGGTGTACAAATTAGTACCATAGAGGGGTTGAAAGCATATAATACCTATTTTAGGAATCTCAATAGACAGAGAAAAGACTATTATTCTGCGGAAACCATTCGCCGTTTTGTTAGAGATACTTTAACAGATTCTCAGCAATTTGATGTATTGAAAGATGAAGTATATGACGGAATAATAGATACACATGAGCAAGATTATGATAGTGGCTATAAACGATTAGTAGAAGATTTAAAACAAGCTGCTGTAATTAACACATCGAAGTGTATGCTTGACAGTAAGTTACACTGTATAGGAGTTAGTGAGCGCAAAGGAGTTTGTCATATGTTAGTTAATGATAATAAATTAAAGTGGGTGAGCAATGAATGAAAGATATATTTAATACTACGTTTGAAGTGTCATTAAGAATACTAATAGTTTTGAATGTGACCCAAACCAGATTATCAATAGATAGAGTGTCAGCTATGGATTTTATGGCTATATATGGAAAAGATTTTGGTGTGTCAGAGTATAACTTGCATGGCGATAATAACTACCGTTTTAGTGAGTATGCATCGAAACGAAAAATCATGTCAGAGTCGTTAAAAAATCTTGTGCTAAGAGGGTATATTTTACCACATTGTAATAAAAGTGGTTTTACTTATAGTATATCTAAAAGTGGAATGATGTTTTGTAAATCTTTAAATGATGATTATGCGGAAAGTTATGCAACTATTGTTCAAAAAGTCCACAACATGTTTGTATCTTATTCGGATAGGAAGCTAATTTATACTATAAATGATTATGCGATATCTGATTTTGGAGGAAAGATAAAATGAATTTTTATATTGAAAAAATAATTGTTTCAGGTGCTGGAAAGACAGATTCGATTGTCGAATTATCTAATGGAATAAATATTATTTATGGACCGTCAAATACAGGGAAAACATATATTGTTAAATGTATTGATTATATGTTTGGTTCTGATAAAGAACCAATTGATATTTCTACAGGATACCAGTTTGTCAAAATTATTGTAAAAACAAAGAATGGCAAACTAACGATGAGTCGGAAAATTGGTGAAAACAAAATTGAACTTAGTAGTACAGATAAAAATATTTCCTCGGGTAAATATAATACAAAAGCGAGTAGAAATAATTATCATAAAACTATAAATTCAATATGGTTATCATTGATTGGTATTAATGAAATGCATTTGATTATAAGTAATGAGAATTTCAAAAAGCAAATATTATCTTGGAGAACATTTAATCATATGTTTATCCTTACAGAGACAAAAATTATTTCTGAGTATTCAACTTTTCTTTCGGGGCATGATACATCTAATACGGCAACAATATCTTCTTTAATTTTTCTTTTATCTGGTAAAGATTATGCAGAAACAGAAACAAAGGATAGTAAGGAGATAAAAGATGCGAAGAAAAAAGCAGTTAAAGAGTATATAAATAAAGAACTTTTTAGATTGTCGGAACGAAATCAGGAATTACTTGTCCAGGAAAAGGAAGCCATTAATACGGATATCGAGTTAGAAGTTGAGGAAATAATGTCAAAAATCGCTGAGCATGAACGACAAATAAATGAATCAATTGATGAAAATCAAAAAATACTTGCTCAACTTCATATTAACAATGAAGCATTGTCTGAATGTAATATGTTACTGAATAGGTACGATGAGCTTACTACACAGTACGTTGCTGACTTGAAAAGACTTAGTTTTATAATTGATGGAGAGGTAAATTTTAGCGAACATCCGCTGGCTCAGTGTCCTTTTTGTGATAGCAAGATAGACGTGAAGAATAGCCATAATTATGTTGATGCTGCAAAATCTGAATATAAAAAAATTAAATTACAAGCTAAGGATTTGGAAAAAGCATCACAGTCACTTTGTGAGGAAAAGAGTACATTGGAGCAAGATATTAAAATATTAATACAAAAAAAGAAGTCAACAGAGGAGTTGGTTGAAACAAAGCTAAAACCACAATTGCAAATTTTAAAAGAAAGATTAGTTGAGTATAAAGAAATGATAGAAAGAAGAAAGGAAATAGCTATACTTAAAAAGTTTTCCGATCAAAAAACAGCCGATATTATTGATAATGAATCAGATGATGAAGGTGAATTAAAATTTAAAGTAAAAGAACATCTTGAGTATAGTTTTATTAATGATTTAAACAGTAGTATTTCTTCATTTCTTGAGGATTGCAAATATGATAACTTGCTTTCTGTGATATTTGATAAATCATCTATGGATATTGTTGTAAATGGCAAGAAAAAAGGCTCAAATGGTAAAGGATATAATGCGTATTTTAATTCAGTAGTAGCTATTGTTTTATCAAGATATATGAAGGAAAAAGCAGAATATTCTCCTAATTTTTTGGTATTAGATTCTCCGATTTTATCATTGAAAGAAAAACAGAGTAAAAAGCCATCAGAAACTATGAAAAACACGTTGTTTGAAAATATTATTAGCAATCAAAAGGGAATTCAAACAATTGTTATTGAAAATGAAATACCAGATATTGATTATAAAGATGTAAAAATTATTCATTTTACCAAAGAAAAAGATAACGGAAGATATGGTTTTTTGATGGATGTAGTCGAGTAACATCAGTTTCTATTTGTTTTGCTTAAATTGATAGTGGAACATTTCTGTAACCATCGACCCAGAGAAGCAGCGGTAATGTTCCACTTACTGTATTTTCGGACGGGCATGGTACGGTGGGATTTCCGATACATAGCTTTTCGACGTTTGAGAGG
>BLMD01000239.1 GCA_011959925.1 Lachnospiraceae bacterium | reverse complement strand
TCCGCATCTGCTTCCATCCGCTCAATCAAAGATACAATCTCTTTTTTCTGCGCGGGAAGATATTCGTCCAGTTCTTCATATAACGCACGCTCCGGCTCATAAGTTCCCAAAAAAAGAAGCTCCAGCCTCTTTTGACCAAAACTTCTCTCCGTAACTGCCTGCATCGCCCCCAGGGGCAGACAGACCGCTTGTTTGATATGAGGATAACAGGTCCGGATATACTCCTGGTGGCATCGGTCGATACAGATCACCGAATACGCCGGAAAACTGCGTTTTAACGCCGCATGGTGATACAGCGGATGATCCACCAGATAATTAAAAAACGGAACGCAAAACGCCTGGAGATAAGGCGTATGATCCTCCAGCTCCAGCCGCGGCAGCAGCGAATTAAAATCAATCGCCGCGACATACGTTTCCTGCCGCAGCAAAAGCTCCTCCAGTTGTTCTTCCATATGTACCGAAAGATCGCAGACTTGCGTCCGATAGCCCATTCGTTCAAAGGCATCTTCCAGGCAGCCTGTAAAATACCGGTTGGATTCATAGCACAAATCCCTGGATTCAAACAGTAAAATCGTATCTTTCATCCCTCATCCCTTCTCTTTTCAGCTTTTGCGGACATGCTGATGCGAAAACAGATGATCCTGACAGTATTCGTAATTTCCTTCGCATTTGGAGCAAAAGCGAAATTCCAGCGCCGGATCGTCTTTTTCCGTCCTGCCGCAAATCGCGCATTTATGTTTTGTAATGCCGGGCCGCGGCGCCGACTGGCGCATCTGGCTTTTAAATGCCTGTCTCCTGTGGATTTCTTTTGGAGAAATCCGATGAAAATCCCTGGTCGAAACATAAAATACCAGAAAATTAAGCAGCGAACTGATAATTGCCACCGCTCCCGCCCAGTTCGTCTGGATCAGGCTGAATACGATCAGCCCCCCATATACGACGGCGAGCCATTTCATCTTCACCGGTACGATAAAATACAGGTACACCTGCATGTTTGGATAGCACACGGCAAACGCAAGGAAAATCGACATATTGATATAATTGGTTGTAAAGAAAGCTCCCATCCCCGTAACCGGAATGCCGTTTAACGCATAAAAGATCCCGTACAATACAAATGCGCCGATCACGGTAAAGAGAATACCGCCGAAAATATAAACGTTAAACCGAAACGATCCCCAGGTCCGCTCTAAGGACTGCCCCAGCTGATAATAAAACAGCATCATAATCACGGCAAACAGCAGGCTGGTATCCGGAGGCATCAAAACCCATGTGATCAGTCTCCAGACCTGTCCCCGCAGAATATAATACGGTTCTAACGTCATAAGAGAAAGAACCTCCGGCGCGGTATACGCCAGGGTAAATCCGATCGCATATCCTGCCAACAGCCACAGGATAAGGTTTGGTATGGCATGCCTGCCCAGTTTTCGTTCCAGTTTATTCAGCAAATGATTCATTCCGTATCCGCCCTTTTTTTTCTTATTTTAAAAGCATTATAATTTTTTGCAGATGCTTTGTCAATGCATCGGAAAAGAAAGACAAAAGGCGGACCGGATTCTTTGTATGAATTTACATTATTTTTAGAAAACTTTTATATTTATTTTTTTATCTCCCGTCATTCATACCGTCTTTTAAGGATACCGGAATACAAATCTCATCGCCCGCCTGAAGATTATAAATATCCACAAAAGGATTTGCATACATGACCTGCGGCAGAGGCACATGATACTTCCTGCTTAACGTATAAAGTGTATCGCCTTCTCTTACCACATGAATAATTCCTCTACATTCCATCATAAACTCCAAAATAAGATCGTTACAGTAGTATATTCTCAACCCTGCCGTCTGGTTCCCGTTTCCTGCTAAGGAAATTTTGCGCAAAGTTTCTAAAAAATTTATTTGTTTTTTGTCATTTGCTGTCGTATAATACAGTTTGTTTGCAAAGCAGACGCCATTTAAATAAGAAATGACCGGATACTTTCCGGCAAGAATAAAATGATACGGGTGATTGTTATGGGAAAAAATAATTTGCATAAACTTGGAATTGATATCGGTTCTACCACGGTAAAAGTTGCTGTTTTAGACGCTGACAACAGGCTGCTGTTTTCAGACTATAAACGTCATTTTGCCAACATTCAGGAAACGCTTGCCGCTCTGATCACAGATGCCTGCAGCCGCCTGGGCGACCTGGCTGTCTGCCCCGTTATCACAGGCTCCGGAGGTCTTGCGCTCGCAGAACATATAAACGTCCCTTTTGTTCAGGAAGTCGTTTCCGTCTCGTCCGCCCTGAATTACTACGCGCCGCAGACGGATGTGGCAATCGAACTGGGCGGCGAAGACGCAAAGATTATTTATTTTGAAAACGGAAATGTAGAACAGCGTATGAACGGGATCTGCGCCGGCGGCACAGGTTCGTTTATCGATCAGATGGCGTCCCTGATCCAGACGGATGCCGCCGGATTGAACGAATACGCCAGACAGTATCAGGAAATTTACCCGATTGCTGCCCGCTGCGGCGTCTTCGCCAAAACGGACATACAGCCGCTGATCAATGAAGGCGCGACCAGAGAAGATCTTTCCGCTTCTATTTTTCAGGCAGTGGTCAATCAGACCATCAGCGGTCTTGCCTGCGGCAAGCCAATCCGCGGCCATGTTGCATTCTTAGGCGGTCCGCTTCACTTTCTTTCGGAACTGAAAGCCGCATTTATCCGCACGTTAAAGCTGGATGAAGCACATACCATAGAACCGGAATATTCCCACCTATTTGCAGCCATCGGTTCCGCCCTAAACTGCAGAGAAGATTCGGTCACATCTTTGCATCAACTAAAAGAAACGCTTGCTTCGGACCTGAAAATGGAATTTGAAGTAGCCAGATTGGAACCTTTATTTGACGACCGGGCATCTTACAACGAATTTTTAAGCAGGCATTCCGATCATCACATAAAGACGGCAGACTTAGCTTCCTACCGCGGAAACTGCTATCTTGGAGTCGACGCCGGCTCCACAACGACAAAAATCGCACTGATTGGTGAAGAAGGCTCCCTGCTGTACTCTTTTTACAGCAACAACAACGGAAGCCCCCTTGCCACAGCGCTTGGCGCGGTCAAAGAAATCTATTCCCTGCTTCCGGATGATGCAAAAATCGTACACTCCTGTTCTACCGGATACGGAGAAGCGCTCTTAAAATCAGCCCTGCTTTTGGATGAGGGGGAAGTGGAAACCGTTGCGCATTACTATGCCGCCGCTTTCTTTAATCCCGAGGTAGACTGCATTTTAGACATCGGCGGACAGGATATGAAATGTATCCGTATTAAAAACCAGACGATCGACAGCGTACAGTTAAACGAGGCATGTTCCTCAGGCTGCGGTTCCTTTATCGAAACGTTCGCCAAATCGCTCAATTATTCCGTACAGGATTTTGCCAAAGAAGCGCTCTTTGCCAAGCACCCCATCGATCTTGGCACGCGCTGCACCGTATTTATGAATTCCAAAGTCAAACAGGCGCAGAAAGAAGGCGCTCTGGTTGCGGATATTTCTTCCGGGCTTGCCTATTCGGTGATTAAAAATGCTCTGTTTAAAGTAATCAAGCTCTCCGACGCTTCCGAACTGGGTCAAAACATCGTCGTACAGGGCGGCACATTTTATAACGACGCCGTACTGCGCAGCTTTGAGAAAATCTCAGGCTGCGATGTCATACGCCCGGATATCGCAGGCATTATGGGGGCGTTCGGCGCAGCCTTGATTGCAAAAGAACGATTTGCCGACAATCCCGCAAGCTCCATGCTCTCTATAGAAGAAATCCATGCGCTGACATTTGAAACGGAACTGACGCGCTGCCAAAAATGTACCAACCACTGCCTGCTGACCGTCAACCATTTTTCCGGCGGACGCAGTTATATTACCGGAAACCGTTGCGAGCGCGGACTGGGGGAAGAAAAGAAAAAAGAAGACGTTCCGAATCTCTTTGCCTATAAAAACCGCCGGATCTTTGATTATCCGCCTTTGTCCAAAGAAGAAGCTATCCGTGGCACGGCAGGACTGCCGAGAGTATTAAATATGTACGAAAACTATCCGTTCTGGGCCGTCTTTTTTCGGTCGTTAAAATTTAGGGTACTGCTCTCTCCGCCGTCTTCCCGCAGGATTTATGAAATGGGCATCGATTCCATTCCCAGCGAATCGGAATGTTATCCGGCAAAACTGGCGCACGGCCACGTATCCTGGCTGATCGATAAAAAAGCGGATTTTATTTTTTATCCGGGCATTCCCTATGAACGAAATGAATTTCCCGATTCCAACAATCATTTTAACTGCCCGATCGTTACGTCCTACGCAGAAAATATCAAAAACAACGTAGACGCCATTACATCCGGCGAAGTGCGTTTTTTAAGTCCGTTTATGAATTTCGGCAATTATGACGCGCTGGAGCAACAGCTGGTTCATACGTTTCGGAAAGAATTTCAGATACCGGAACCGGAAATCCGTTCTGCCGTAAAGGCAGGATGGAAGGAACTTGCCGCCGTAAGAAACGATATCTGCCGCAAAGGCGAAGAAGTATTGGAATACCTGAAACAATCCAAAAAACGTGGGATCGTCCTCGCCGGACGCCCCTATCACGCAGATCCGGAAATCAACCACGGGATACCGGAACTGATCACTTCCTATGGGCTTGCCGTTTTAACCGAAGATTCCATTTCTCATTTAAAACAGCCGGAGAGACCGCTTATTGTCATGGATCAGTGGATGTACCACTCCAGGCTTTATGCAGCCGCCAACTTTGTGAAAACACAGGATCACCTGGACCTGATCCAGCTCAATTCCTTCGGCTGCGGCCTGGATGCGATCACAACCGACTGTGTAAACGATATTTTAAGCAAGTCCGGAAAAATCTACACGTGTTTGAAAATCGACGAAGTCAATAACCTGGGCGCCGCACGCATTCGGATCCGTTCTTTGCTGGCGGCAATCCGCGTACGGGAAAAAAAGCAGGGAAGTAAAAAACGGACGATCGCACCCTCCAGTTATAAACGTGTGATATTTACGGAAACGATGCGCAAAGAATACACGATTCTCTGTCCGCAGATGTCGCCGATTCATTTTGATCTGTTAGAACCCGCTTTTGCAGCGGCAGGCTACCGTATGGCGGTCCTTGGCAATGACAACCGGACAGCGGTCGATGTCGGATTGAAATATGTCAACAACGACGCCTGTTATCCTTCTCTGATCGTTGTCGGACAGATTATGAACGCCGTGCTCTCCGGACAATACGATATGTCAAAAACTGCCGTATTGATCTCTCAGACAGGAGGCGGCTGCCGCGCTTCCAATTATATCGGATTTATCCGACGCGCGTTGGAGAAAGCCGGCTATCCGGATGTCCCGGTGATTTCAATCAATTTGAGCGGGTTTGAAAAAAATCCCGGATTCCGCCTTACGCCGACGCTGTTGCAGCACGGACTTTATGCGCTGATTTTCGGAGATATTTTTATGCGCTGTCTTTACCGCACAAGACCCTATGAAGCCGTACCCGGTTCTGCCAATGCGCTGCATGAGAAATGGAAAGAACAAGTCGTCGCTTTTCTTTCCCAGAGTAAAATACTGTCCCATCGGAAATACAAAAAGATCTGCCGGGAAATTATCCGGGATTTTGACCGACTTCCTCTTATAGACGCAAAAAAACCAAAGGTTGGCATCGTCGGTGAAATCCTTGTGAAATTCCTGCCAGCCGCCAATAATTATCTGGTAGAATTATTGGAAGCCGAAGGGGCGGAAGCTGTCGTTCCGGATCTGACAGACTTTTTACTCTATACGTTTTACAATCAGAATTTCCAGGTAAAATACCTAGGTAAACAAAAAAAAGCCGCCAGAAACGCCAATCTTGGCATTCGTTTTTTTGAATGGCTGCGTTCTGCCGCCAGGGATGAATTTGAAAAAAGCAGCCGTTTTGAACCGCCCGCATCTATTTCCGAGCTTGCAGGCTATGCAAAAGATATCGTATCCTTAGGCAATCAGACGGGGGAAGGCTGGTTTTTAACGGGAGAAATGTTAGAACTGATACATACCGGAACCAATAATATCGTATGCACACAACCTTTTGGCTGTCTTCCGAACCATGTCGTCGGAAAAGGCGTAATCAAAGAACTGCGCAAACAGCATCCGCTTGCCAATATCGTAGCCATCGATTACGACCCGGGCGCAAGTGAAGTCAACCAGCTGAACCGAATCAAACTGATGCTTTCTACGGCACAGAAAAATCTAAAAAAAGAACATACATCTTCCCGGTAAGGATATGACCTCAAAAAAGACCGCATCGACTGTCTTAGATCAGACGTCTGATGCGGTCTTTATACTATAATTCTTTCTCTAAAAACTGTTTGATATACGGATTGTTTTCCTCGCTCAAGGTAAGCTGAAACGCCATGTAACGGCATTTCTGATACTGCTCACCATCCAGTATAAAAGTATATCCCATGATACATTTCGGATTACAGTCATCCGGATGAATCAGCCGTTTGCAGACGGACGCTTTCTTGATTTCCTTTTTAGCCTTTTCGGGCAGTGTATCAAGAAAGTTCTGGTATTCCCCTATATGTTCAGGATAAATACGAATCTTCATCCCCGTTTTTCGGGATATAAATGTTGCCAAAGTCCTTTTGCTGTTTAACACATAAGAAACAACATAGCCGCTTTTCTGCAGTTTTATATCGCATTTACAGCCATTTGCTGTCAAATACTCGTTGATTTGGCTTACAAAGCTGCAGAAACGATTGTCCACCGTTTCCATAAATAAAGTAAATTTCTCGTCCATAAGTCTCTTCGTCATCTCTTTTTCTTTGTTACGGGTATCCATACCTCATATTTAGCATTCTTTGGATCTGGATTTAAGTAAACCTCAAGATCAGGGGCGTTGGCATACTCATATCCGGAGGTCGGAAGCCACTCTGTTATAATCCGCTGCTCCAATTCCTGTATGGATTGGTTTGTACCCGTTCCGGAAAACACTGCCCAGGCAGACGCAGGCACGGTATATTCTTCAAACTCGTCACTTGTTTTTGAGCTGGAAACGGCAATAAAATATTTCCATTGTTCCTCGTCATTGCAGGCACTTACACCCAAAAGTCCCATTGGCGGCGTATCCATCAGTCCTGCCAGTTTCTGTATCGTTCCGTTTACAGACGCCTCCTGCCACATCTTAGGTACAACCATAAAGTTATTTTCGATTTCCTGATCAAGCGGTGCAGATATGCCAATAATGCGGAATTCTTCTTTTGTTTCAATTCTATAATTCATTTCTGCCGCTCCTTTCACGGCAATTTTAAACACAATGGGAGAAAAAGATTTCACGGATACGCCCTCTTCTTTTACGGACGATGGTGCTATCCCGTGAAAAGACTGGAACGCCCTGTTAAATGCCGTCGGGGAACGGTAGCCGTATTTCTCTGCGATATCAATGATCCGTTCATTCCCATCCTGCAGGTCTACCGCCGCTAAAGACATTTTTCTCCTTCGTATATACTCTGCCAAAGTGATGCCCGCCATATAAGTAAACATTCTCTGATAGTGATAGGCGGAGCAGCAGGCAATCCGCCCAAGCTGTTCATAATCAATTTCGCCTGTTAAATGTTCCTCAATATAATTCATGCTTTGGTTTAATCTGTGAACCCATTCCATAAACTACCTCCTTATACGCATATTTTTTGTTTTGTGCTCATAAACTTACCTTTATTATTATAAAGGATCTATCGAAATTATTCCTCTCTATCCCTGCACAAAAAAGAGAGGCAGCGATTCATTCCATGCCGATCGATCGTTCTTTTTCGTCGGAAAATCTTGAAGCGGCAATCCGATTATGTTACATTTAAATTACCGTTTTTCCAGCGGCAGCAACGCAGTATCCATTTAATTTCATACAGCACAGGCAAAGAAAGGATATCCGCATCTTATGTCAATCAAACTATTTATCATGACTCATAAACCATTTATACCTCCGGAAGATCCCATGTACGTCCCGCTTCATGTAGGCCGGGCGAACACCGCAGACCTGGGTTTTTTGGGAGATGATACCAAAGACTCGATTTCCGCCTTAAATCCCTATTTCTGCGAACTGACCGGTATGTACTGGATCTGGAAAAATTACCGAAAAGCAGACTACATCGGAATCTGTCATTACAGAAGGTATCTTCTCAATGAACAGGGCTGTATTTTTACCGAATCTCAGCTTGCACCTCTGCTTGAGAACTACGATATGCTCACGACAAAACTTTTGACTTTAACCTGCTCTTATTATGAAGGATTCGGTGAAAATCATCACCGGAAAGATCTGATTACTACAAGAGAAGTCCTGCTGGAAAAATATCCGGCATATACGGACACTTTTGATCATCTGGTACACGGTCCTCATACGTATTTCGGAAATATTTTTATTACTTCCGCAAAACAATACAACCTGTACTGTTCGTGGCTGTTTGACATCCTGTTTGAAGTACAGAAACGCACGGATTTTACCGGATATAACGATTATGAAAAAAGGTTGTTCGGATTTTTATCGGAATTTTTACAAACGGTATGGATCACCTATCATAAACTCCGTGTCAAAGAATGTATGGTTGGAATGATCGGAGAAAAATATGAAACAAAAAAACTTCGGGAAGAACTGGCGTCTTTTTTGGAACAAAGAGATTATGAGGGCGCAAAGAACTGCTTTTTAGACTGTTATCAAAAACGGCCGGACGTACTGATGGAGGCTTCGGATGTTTCCGGCGAACTTAGGCTTTGTATGCAGATTATATCTACCTGCAGTTTTGAAGACGAAACGTATCATTCCTGTATCTTAGACAACATACGCAGCTATGACAGCCTGATCTGTCATTTTCACCATTTTAATCTGGCAGTCTCCCATATTCTTTCAGATCAACCCACAAAATATGACCTGCAATTTCTGGAACAAAACCTCTGCATTACGCCGATCGCGGTGGAAATTGCTGTTCAGCTATTCTGTAAAAATCCTTCGATACTGCAGGAAGCGGTGAAAAAAGTTTCCTCCTACTGCAGATATTCCTGAAACGTTCCACAGTGTCCAAAAGTATCTGCGTCTTTTGAACACTGTGGGTATTTCCGGCTATGTAATACTCTTATACCGTGATATCGATATTTCCTCCGATATAAGGTGTGACTGAGCGTTCCATCGCAGCGGCATCGAGCATTTCTACCATACCGTCTCCCAATGTCTCGCCCAGATCCATTGCCTTACTCAACATAGCCACGCTGAAATCTCCCTGCACTTTCGTCTGTGCCAGCGCAATGGACAAGCCCGGAATATCCATCCCTTTCTACCTCCTGTCACTATAGAATTTCGGCAAAATGATTTCTTCACGATTAAAAAACCGCGAACAGAAATCCAATTTCAGTATAAAACTTTTTTACGCTTCTGGCAAGACGGCAATCCGCAGGTTTGGATACCGATTCTGCCAGATTCTGCAATTCATGCGTGCGGATGTCTGTTCACTCGTTAAAATCGTATCCCCGTTCTTGATTCCGATCTGTCTGCCATCCATGCGTAGGGATGTCTCTTTACTCTGTAAAAGCAGAATCCGTATTCCCTTCCGAGTACCGTGGAATCGTCAAATATTCTCCTGCGCAAATCCCATCGCCAAATAAATGGTTTAATCTGCGTACTTCCAGAATATAATCCTCAATCCTGCCGTATTCCGGCGTCAGGTTTTCAACAGCTATACTCCAGAGGGTATCCCCTTTCTCGACAACAATACTGGTATAATATTTATAAGAAGCTTCCCGGGGGCGCTTCGCCTTTGCAAACCCCGATATACTGCTCCCCAGCAGTATTCCCGCAGAAAGAAAGAAAACCAAAACAGTCAGCACTTTCCTGCGGAACAATCTTCCATACCAATCTCCATAAAAAGCTGCAAACATCAAACCCCCTCCTCAATCAGAACAAAAGTTCCGGAACATTTGTTTGATTTATTGTAATATAAGAACGTTCGTTTGTCAACTGGATTTTCGAACAAATTTTCGGAATATCTGTTTGCTTTTTTTTAACGGTTATGTTATGATGTTTTTTATAAAAATCCAAATCTTCAGGAGGTATCTCTATGTCAACCGGAAAAATCACTGCGAAGCAGCAGGAAATTTTAGAATATATCAAAGAACAGATTTTAAAGAAAGGCTATCCGCCCGCCGTACGCGAGATTTGCGAAGCCGTACGCCTCAAATCCACCTCGTCCGTACACGCACATCTGGAAACTCTGGAGAAAAACGGATATATCCGCAGGGACCCGACGAAACCGCGTGCAATTGAAATTTTAGACGATACATTTAACCTTACAAGACGCGAAGTGGTAAACGTTCCGATCGTCGGCCATGTCGCTGCCGGTGAACCGATTCTGGCAACGGAAAATATCGAAAATTACTTCCCGGTTCCAAGCGAATACATACCGAATCAGGATGTTTTTATGCTCCATGTAAAAGGCGACAGTATGATCAATGCCGGAATTTTAAACGGCGATAATATTCTGGTGAGACAGCAGTCCTCCGCATCCAACGGAGATATCGTCGTGGCTTTGGTAGAGGATTCCGCTACCGTGAAAACTTTTTATAAAGAAAACGGCTATTACAGGCTGCAGCCGGAAAATGATTTTATGGATCCGATCATCGTTGACGACGTCTCCATTCTGGGAATTGTCTTCGGCGTTTTCCGCCTGTTTTAATCTCTGCCGATTCACCGGCATGAAACAGAGTCGTTTCCGCCTGTAACAGAAAGATACACTGCCCTGCCGGAAACCGAATGTTTAAATCGTCTTTTCTGGCAGCATAATACCCTCGGCAGACGACGGACGTATTTACGTCTCCTGTGTGCCGAGGGTATTCAAAAATCAAAACTCTTACGACTCCTACGATGAACCACACAACCTACAGCTCTTCCGGATCGACCACAATACCGTCTCTCCAGATTCGCTCCAGATCATAAAATAACCGGTCCTGTTTGGAAAATATATGGACGATGATATCACCGTAATCCATTAAAATCCACGTAGATTTATTGTTTCCCTCTATTTGTTTTAATGTAGCGCCTGCTCGATAAAGAGATTCCTCTACGGCATCCTGCATCGCCTGCAGCTGATTCTGGTTTTCTCCGTCTGCCAGTACAAAATAATCTGCAATGACAGAAATATCCCGAATATCGATTACTTGAATGCCGCCCGCTTTTTTATCTGCCAACGCCTCACATGCCGCCTTTGCTGTTTCACGCGAATTCATCTTTTTTCTCCTTTTCTTCTCTGCGATTCCACTGTTCGATATAATATTGATATGTTTCCTGTGTCTTAGGGTCTATCGCGCCCTTTTTCTGATTTAAATAATGCATCGTATCATGCAGAATCCTGACAACCGCCTGATCCATATCCGCAAACGCCAGCCGGCGGATTTCCGGCAGGCCAAATGCTTTTTCTCTATTCGGCTCGATATAATCCGCAACAAATACGATTTTATCCAACAGGTTCATTCCCGGCGAACCGGTCGTATGCACTTCAATTGCATGAAGAATTTCCACATCGTCCACGCCATATTTTGTTTTTGCAAGAAACGCCCCGAGCTTTGCATGCAGCAGCGAAGGGTTTACCAGTTCCACATCACGGATTGCAATGTGGTGCTTCCTGCACAAATGAACCTGCTTTTGCCCCGGCAGGCATTTCGCACAATCATGCAAAAGCCCTGCCAGCATTGCTTTGGAGAGATCCGCGTCATACCGCATTGCCAGGCAGGAAGCCGTATACGCCACCCCGACCGTATGCTGATAACGCTTTTTATCCAACTCCTCTTTCAATTGCCGTTCCATCTGTTTCCACTGATCATTCATCACCATCACGCCCTACTTTATATAAAGTAAATTCTGCCTGATATATTCTTCCACTTCCTCCGGAAGCATATATCGAATACTTTTTCCCAAACGGATTCGTTCTCTGATTTCTCTTGACGACACGGAAAAATTCGGCGCATGCAGCATACGCATATCCGCAGCGTATAACTGCGCCATTTTTCCGATTTTCTCTTTCAAATCAAGCCCTGCTTGATTCCGCACAGCTACTAAAATGGAAGAAAGCCTGCAAATCTCATCCGGACATTTCCAATCATGAAAATCATCCAGAGAATCTTCTCCCATAATAAAAGCATACTCTGTTTTCGGATCCAGGCAATGCAATTTCTGCAGCGTACGATAGGTATAATTCACGTTCGGATTTTCTGCTTCCAATGTAGAAAGAACAAAAGCCGGATTGCTGCGGATTGCGATCCGAACCATATCACAGCGAATGTTCGGATCTGTCACCTCGCTGCTCTTCTTATGAGGCGACCTGCCGGTCGGCAGAAAAACAACCTGATCCAAGCCGTATTCCTCCGCAGCGCTCTGCGCTATCAACAAATGTCCGTAATGAACCGGATCAAATGTTCCTCCCATAATACCGATTTTCTTTTGCTGTTTCCCGTTCGCCATGCCCGATGCTCCGACGCTCCCTGCCTCCTGCCGCGTCATGATTTCGGCAGCTGAATGACAGGTTTCTTTTTTGAAACCCGAAATAATACGATTTTCTTGCCGATCACCTGAACTACCTGAGATCTTGTCCGCTCTGCAATCATCTCTGCAAGCTCCTTCGGATCATCCGCACAATTTTTCAATACAGATAGTTTCACCAATTCTCGTTTTTCCAACGCCAGATCCACCGCCTGTACAATTTCCGGCGTCAAACTGGCCTTTCCAATCTGAAAAATCGGCGTTACATGACTTGCCATACTCATCAGGGCAGCTCTTTGTTTACTGTTTAACATACATATTTCCTTTCTGACTGCTTCCTTGCAGCATTCTCAAATCCCGTACTTCCCTGTTTTTCTGTCTTTTCAGGAGCAGGTTTTATTTATAATAATCAAATTCATGCCCATACATACGAACCGTATCCCCGTCCTGAATACCGCGTTCTTCCAGCTCTTTTAATATTCCCTGTTCCTTTAAAAATTTCTGAAAAAATAAAAAACCCTTTTCCGATTCTATATTGGTATATCCCAGCATTTTATCGATCTTTGGTCCTTCTACTACATACGCCGCGTCATCCGCACGCTCGATCGTATAAGGTTCTTCTTTTAAAATAGTTAAGGAAGGATCAAATTCCTGTTCATAAACGATCGGTTGATCTTCCATCCCCTCTAAGAGACTGCTGACATGATACAAAAGCTCTTTGAGTCCCTTGCCGCTCACTGCAGAAATCGGAAACACATCGACTCCTTTTGACGCAAATTCCTCCCGCAATTTTGTGATGACGTCATTGTCCTCTCCGTAAATCGCATCGATCTTATTCGCGGCAATCACCTGCGGTTTTTCCAACAGATCCGGATTATAGGCTTTTAACTCCTGATTAATCGCATAAATATCTGCAATCGGATCCCTGCCTTCCGTCGAAGCTGCATCTACCATATGAATCATGACTTTCGTACGCTCGATATGCCGTAAAAACTCATGTCCCAATCCAACGCCTTCGGATGCCCCTTCGATCAGGCCGGGAATATCCGCCATCACAAACCCTTTTCCGCCGTCCAAATCGACAACGCCGAGATTCGGGCTTAACGTCGTAAAATGGTAATTGGCAATTTTAGGCCTTGCATTCGTCACACGGGATAACAACGTGGATTTCCCTACATTCGGAAATCCGACAAGCCCCACATCCGCAATTACTTTCAATTCCAGCAAAACCTCGATTTCCAAAGATTCCTGTCCCGGTTTTGCATATTTCGGCGCCTGCATCGTCGCCGTAGCAAAATGCTGATTGCCAAGCCCTCCGCGTCCGCCTTTTAAAATAATCTGCCTTTGATTCTCTCCGGACATATCTGCAATCACTTTTCCGGAGGCGGCGTCTTTAATCACCGTTCCTTCCGGCACCTTTAAGATCAGATCCTCTCCGTCCCTTCCGCTGCAGTTTTTCTTTCTGCCCTCTTCGCCGTTCTGCGCCGCAAATTTACGCCGAAAGCGGTATTCGCTCAGCGTATTCATTCCTTCGTCCACCAAAAAAACGATATCGCCTCCCTTGCCGCCGTCGCCGCCGTCGGGACCGCCGTTTGGAACATATTTCTCCCGTCGGAAACTGATATGGCCGTTTCCTCCTTTACCGGATTGCAGAATAATTTTTGCCCGATCTGCAAACATATATCTCACCTCGCTTTTTCCTTCTCTGTGAAAAGTATGCATCTTTATACATAAAACAAACCCGGCTGTTTCAGTCGGGTCTGTCAAATCTTTATTCGTTTCCTGCGATCGGATAAACGGAAGCTTTCTTCTTGTCTCTTCCTTTTCTCTCAAATCTCAATACACCGTCGACTAAAGCAAATAACGTATCATCTCCGCCGATCCCTACGTTCGTACCCGGATGAATCTTTGTGCCGCGCTGTCTGTATAAAACGTTTCCTGCTTTCACGAACTGTCCGTCTGCTCTTTTTGCACCTAAACGTTTCGATTCGGAATCACGGCCGTTCTTTGTGGAACCGACTCCCTTTTTATGTGCAAAAAACTGAAGGTTCATGTTTAACATATCCTTACACCTCCTTGAAGTTAAGAGTAATATATGTGGTCTTGTATTGCTGCTGTATTCCCTGCAGCCCCAGAAGAAGCGCATCGATCAGAAGCTGTGCGTCATGTGAGACCGGTGATCGGAAACGGACGGAAATCTCTCCCGTTTCCTCTTTCGTCTCTGCCGTAAATACCTCTTCGGTAAAGCGGTCGATCGCATTGACCGTATTAAACACAAGAGCCGAAACCCCTGCGCATACGATGTCTTCTCCCGCAGCCGCGTATCCCGCATGACCGATACAGTCAAACCCCACATATTGTCCATTCTGATTTCTGAATATCGTTGCCTGAATCATTCCTGTTTCTTCCTGATTAGGCGTTGATCTTTTCAATCTTTACCTGGGTAAACGACTGTCTGTGACCGTTTTTCTTGTGATAGCCGGTTTTTCTTTTGTACTTGTATACGATCACTTTTTTGCCTCTGCCTTCTTTGACTACAGAAGCTTCTACTGTTGCATTCGCTACATCATCGCCTACTTTTAATCCACCATCAGACACTGCGATTACCTGGTCAAAAGTAACTGTCTCGCCGGCTTCTGCGCCGAGCTTTTCAATGGTAATGATATCGCCCTCGGATACTTTGTACTGTTTTCCGCCTGTCGCTATAACTGCGTACATATGGCACCTCCTATTATCATTACTCGCCAGCTGCGGCGCTGCGTCCTGCGCAGTCTTAAAGCCTCGCTGTGCGGCATACATTCAAATATTAAAAGATATTGCCGGGTTTGTCAAGAAGTTTTTTCCGCTTCCTGTTCGGATTCCTGTTCGGATTCTGCCGATGCTTCCGGTAATTCACTTACCGCCTTCCTCAGCCATCCGGCTTTTATACTCTGTAAGAAACTCCGGCAGCCATGCTCTTTTTGCTGTTCCTTCTCTTTTCGTCTCTCTTCTTTTTTCAGGCGTCTCGTCTGTTTCCTCAGCGCCCTCTTTAAACTCTTTTGATTCCTCCGCACCTCTTTTCTTGCGGATTTTTCGATCTCTTCTATGTGCTCTCTGGCATTGCGCGCTTTTCTCTTCTCAGCGCGGTACGGATAGTAGAAAAAGTAAGAAACGGCCGCAAACACCAGCAGAACCAAATCTGCCATGACCATATAGGGAAGAAGAAGTTCATACTCCGGATATTCCAGCTCATAACATACAAACAAAACCGTCATAGCCGGAAAGACCATAAGATACAAACATCTGCAAATCACATCTGCAATCCAAATACGCCTTTTTTCCTGTACCAACAGCGCTCCTTCCAAACCGGAACAGGAAAGCATGGCGAGACAGATTTCAGAATCAAATCCATGCAGTATACCGCACAGGACAACAAGAGACGCTGACAATAGAAATAAAGCGCACGCACAGCCTCGATAATATGCACGCCTGTACTCCTTCATACCCTCTAACTTATCTTTTGAAATTCCGTGCAGCGCATAAATCTGAGCATTGATACTCTCTTTTAGCTCCTGGTTGTATTTGCTGCTCTCTTCGGTCTGCTCCAGATTCTCACGAATCTCTTCCTGCAGGCCGTCGATTACCCGCTGTTCCTCCAAAAGTTTTACCAAAAGCGCATCTTCTGCTTCCTTTCGCTTTTTCAACTGCTGCCTGACGTATTCCGTTCTCTGCACCCGGATGCTTTCTTTGATATGTTTTTCCTGGAGCAGATTTGTCTGCTCCAGGTCTTTCTTCACTTCCTCCATACCCTAAACCTCTTTGGTAGATTTCTATTTCTTTACCGACACCCGTTTCGAAATTACCGCCGGACTGTAAAGCTTTCCTTTTTGTACGACAACTTTATAGTAATATTTTCCTTTTTTTAATTTCTTATCGACAAATGACGTCTGCTTTGCTTTCAGAGCTTTCACCTTTTTATAAGGTCCGTTCTTACCGGAAGCGCGGTAAATAAGATATTTCTTCGCGCCTTTTACTTTCTTAAACGTAATTTTCGCTCCGCCTTTTTGGGCTTTTACTTTCAGCTTTGTGACTTTCTTTAACATCGTCACGCCTGCTCCCGCGCTGGCGGCGCTGTTTTTATAGTTCGGATCGGAAGAAACTGCAATAACCGTATAGGTCGAAGACTTTCCTGCCGGCGCCTTTGCATCCGTATACGAAGTTCCTGTCACGGAAGCGATTTTTACCGACTGGCGATAAATGTCATAGGAAGACGCGTGTTCTACCTTTTGGAATGTAACGACTACATCTCCCGTCGGTTTGCTAACCGCCTTTACACCCGTCGGCGCACGTAAAGCCTGCGCTGCGGTCCCGGTGGTCAATCCGTTTTTGGCTGTGTTGAGTTTGCTCAGCGCAGCTGCCAGGTCATATCCTATTACGGTTTTTGACGCCTCGCAGGCTTTCTGATATGCCTCGCAAAAAGCCTTCCAGGACGCTGCCGAATAGTTCCCCTGTCCTTTATCCATAATCCCTTTGGCTTCCGACACTGCCTGTTCTAAGGATTGCGTCTGTGCAAACAGCGTACTGTCCTTGTCAAGTCTTTCAAATGCCTGCGTCAGTTCTTCCGTCAGCGTTTTTAACTGCTCGAAATCTGCCGTATCTTTTTCATTTACTGCAGCGTCATACTTCGCTTTAAATACGTCCCAGGTCGCCTTTGTATAGTAACGCTGCCCTGCCTCAGCGATCGGATGTGCCGCAGAAAGAGCATTCTCTAACGCATCCGCTTCTAATTCCCGGCGCTCTACCAAAACGGAGCATGACGCCGTTTTCGCCCCTTCTTCCGTTGTCACGGTAATATCGGCGCTTCCGTTTTTCAGACCGGTCACCAAAGCAGTCAGACCAGTCTGTTCAATCGAAACAACGTCAGGATCCGAGCTTTCAAACGTTACGTTCTGATTCGACGCATATTCCGGATGAATCGCCGCATTCAAAAATGCATAGGGCTCTCCGTCTGTAAGCTTCAATGTCCCGGCATCCAGCGTAACGGACGTTACCGGCGTCGGTTCTACCGTCTGGTCTTCACACTCAAACTCAAACTTATCCAGCACCGGTCCGCCTTTCGCAGATGCCGTAAAGATAAGCTCGCCCTCTCCTGCCGCAGTGATTTCAATCAAAATCTCTTCTGTATGGTAATTCGTTGCACCTGACTCACCCCATATGTCCCGGCTGCCGGAAGCAATATTGGTTCCGCTCCATTCCAAAGCATTCGGACTGCTTTCCAATCTTCCGCTTCGGTACGTCGCCGTCACACGATATGTTCCTGCTTTTTCAGCCGTAAACGGAAGTATGATCCGGTTGCCTGACTCAAACCAGTTGACCTCTTTTCCGTTGCTTGCCTGCGCCCGACTTGTAATCCGCACATAATTCGCAGGATTTGCAGCATTGCTGCCATCCAGCTGAAACAGTTCTGCTTCTACGGTTTTTACCTGTGTGCCGACAGGTAAAACAAACGGATCTTCTCTTGTGTACATACTTCTCTGCTTTATATTCTCTTTTTTAATTTTCAGCCACAGCGCCGTTTTCATCACAATTTCTTTTGCAACGTTATCTCCTGCCGACAAACAGGTTTCCAGATTCGACGTCAGTTTTTTGATTTCTTCTCTTGCTTCTCTCTCGTACAAGTCCAGATTCAGCGCTTTACAATCAGATAACAGCTGTCTTGCTTCTTCTAATCCGTTCGATTGATCCAGGTCAAGAATCGTAACCTGCATAGAAGTATGAAAACCGAGAATGGCATTTCTGGCATTTTTTAAATCCACGGTAAAAATCAAATCTCCGGTTTCACTGTCATAGCGCTTTGTCGCTACCCGAATCGTCTTTTCGGTTTCTCCGTCTTCAAACGTAAGCGTACCGCCGATTCCGATATCGTAATGTCCCTGTACGGCAGACCCCGGATTGTTTTCATAATCCACCGAAATTTGCCCTTTACTGCCTCCGACACGTTTGACGACAACTTCCGCAACGGAATCTTCCGGCATTTTACACGAAGGCGCTTCAAACTGAACAAGGCCTTTTTCTCCGTTGTTGAGCACTGCAGCCGCATTCAATCCGATCGTACCCGTTGCCACCAGGCGCAGCGTGTGCTCCCCGGCATCCAAATCTTCGGACTCATAAATCATTTCCGCCGTCGCCCGTTGTGACGCCTGTGTATCGATCGAGCCCACCTTAACTTCGTCTATATAAATATCCGCCGTCCCATGGCTTGGATCCTTCGTTCCAAACAGCCATACTTTATGTCCGGTAAATTTCAGCGTTGCACTTGCTCCCGCGTGTGCCCATTTGCTTTCTCTTCCGATAAACTGGCTTCCCGTCTCATTATTCCATGTGCCGGTATAGGAAAATCCGCTTCCGTCGCTGATATCCGTATCCGATACCAGAATTTTTTCCATACCGTCCGGAATCGGAGAGGGAATCTCAAACCCGTTCGATGCTTTATAGACGCCTGCTTCACTGATTACAGGTACTGCATACGAATCTGTAATGCGGATTCTTACTTTATCCGCCGTTACTGCCTCAGCCCTACAGATCCGCTTTGCACCGATCGTCGTTCCGGAAGCAAACTCCTGCCATTCTCCTCCGTCAAGCTGATACTCAACCTGAAAACTTTTGATTCTCTGTCCAAGCTGGATCGCTTCTTCAATCGTCACCATATCAAACCGCCTAGATTCCCCAAGATCCAACGTCAGGCTTCCTGTTGTGGAACCGTCCTCCATCGTCCAATAGGTACTGTCATCTCCGTCGATCACGTTCTCCGGTGAAAATGCCGTATCGTTTCCTCTGACGGAAGATGCCGTTACCGTTGCATTCTCTGCCAGGTTTCTTTTAAAACTCTCGTTTATATTGTCCCCAAACTCTTTTAACCGATCGAGGATCTCCTTATCGACCGTTCCGCTCGTATTCGGAGGCACATTCAAAAGCAGCACCGCATTATGCCCGACAGAATTAAAATACATATTGGAAAGTTCTGCCAGCGTTTTGGGTGTTTTCCTGTCCGGATTCCCGGCATCTTTGGAATTATCCGTCCAAAACCATCCGCTGGTAATTCGGGAATCCGCCTCCGGAACCGTCCACTTATTTCCGTCCGGAATGCCGATTGTCGTCCCGTTCGCTCCTGTCCGGTTGCTGTCAATGGTATTTGCCGTATAATCCACCCTGGATTTAGACCAGGTCTCTTCATTCGCAATCCCAAGCTCATTTCCGATCCATCGTACGGTCGTATATGCTTCTGCCCCAAAGAGCAAACAGTCGTCGTCATATCCGGCAGCTATTCCTTCATTGTTCTGAATCGTCTCAAACCACAGAGGAAAATCATATTCCTGCGCGTTTGCGCCGCTGCCTTTTGCCCCGTCCATCCAGACTTCTACAAAATGACCGTCATTACCGTATTTATCATTACCGAGAATTTCTTTCAGCTGGTTATTATAATGTTCATTATAATCCAAAACATCATTTTCTTTTGTTGTAGCGTTTCCATCTTTATCATAATATCCGTAACTTGGCTCATGAATGTCCCACGGCGACAGGTACAGCCCCATATCCACATCATATTTTGTACAGGCTGCCGAAATTTCAGCCAGAACATCCCCTTCGCCGTTCTTATATCCTGCCTCTTCTACGTCATAATCCGTATACTCGCTTTTCCAAAGGCAGAATCCGTCGTGATGTTTTGCCGTAATAATCAGTTTTTTAAACCCGGCATCCTGAATCGCCTTGACAATCGTATCTGCGTCAAAATCCTGTTCCAGCCGAAAAATATCGGACGGCGCTCTGTCTCCGTAATGTTCTCCCCACTCCACACCTTCAAATGTGTTCGGTCCGAAATGACAGAACGCTGCAAGTTCGTCTTTCTGGTATCTGTACTGATTCGGACTGGGAACTACTCCCCAGGCATCCGGCGGCAGCGTACCGTAATCTGAAAGGTCCCCCGCTCCCACGGAAGTATCTTCCGCTCCATAAGCCGTCACGGCGTTTCCTGCCTCTGTTCCCAAAATCATCGAACCGGCAAGCAGCATCGCAACAAGTTTTCTAGCTCTTTGTTTCATATATATACCTCCCTTAAAATTTTTTAATGAAACCGTATTTCATGATTCCACCCTGTTTCTTGTCACCTTTTTCTTTTGATGTCCAGATCATACGCCCCATACACCGCTTTCTCCCGAACGGTTAAATCCGCTTTTCCTAAAAGATCCGGCCGGTATTGTTTGGTACGCAGTATGGATTTCTCCCTGCGCCAGGCTTCTATTTTTCTATGGTCGCCGGACATCAGCACATCCGGTACTTTTTTTCCGTTCCACTCTTTTGGCCTGGAATACTGCGGATATTCCAAAAGGCTTCCCTCAAAAGATTCTGACGCACCCGACGCTTCATTTGTCAATACCCCGGGCACCATCCGCGAAATCGCGTCCACCATTACCATGGCAGGAAGCTCTCCTCCGGTTAACACATAATCGCCGATCGAAATATAATCCGTTACAATTTCCTCCAGCACCCGCTCGTCCACACCTTCGTAATGGCCGCAGAGAAAAATCAGATTTTCTTCTGCGGCAAACTCTTTTGCCGCCGTCTGGGTAAACGTCGGTCCCTGCGGCGTCAAATAGATGGTTCTCGGACGATATCCGATCTGCTCGGTCACTGCGAGATACGCATCATAGATCGGCTGCGCCTGCATCACCATGCCCGCGCCTCCTCCATACGGATAATCATCGGTCTTTTGATGCTTATCTTTCGTATAATCCCGGATATTTACCGTCCGGATACAAAGCAATCCCCTCTCCTGCGCTTTTCCGATAATGCTGGTATGCAGCGCCTGTCCGATCATCTCCGGAAATAATGTCAAAATATAAAAAGTCATTGTCCGCTCTCCTGCTCCTGTGTTAAAATTCCCTCTTTCGTCAGCGAAGTACCCAAAGCAGAGTGACTCTGCATAAAATCCAGTACACGCTGTTTTTCGGTTTCCTCCGTAATCAAAGAGGTTTTTAAATTCTGCTGGATACACGGAAGAAAGCTCATCGTAAGCTCTCCTGTTCTGCTGATCGTAATCTTCGCAAGCCCCGTATCCAATGTCCCGCTGCTAAACCAGAAATTTCCAAGGCTGTAAATAATGGGCACGCCGTCCATAATCTCAAATCCCTGCAGACAATGCGTATGTCCCCCGACAATCGCATCTGCGCCTGCCAGAACAAACTCCTTTGCCAGTTGGTACTGGTCTCTTCCGTAGTTACTGTCTCCCTCGGTTCCCCAATGCACAACCGCAATCACATGGTCGCTGTTCTTCTTCGCTTTCTGAATGACTTTTACGAACTTCTCCGCGTTCAGTGTTTTTAAAACTCCCGGCGTATCCTCGGTAGCCTCTTTTGTATAATTTAATGAACGCTCGATCTGCGTCGCCGCCACAATGGCAATTTTCCTGCCGTTACAGACAAAATAATGGGGCTGCTCTGCTTCTTTTAGATTTGCTCCGGCTCCCACATGAGGAATCCCTGCTCCATCTAATGTAGAAATCGTATCCAAAAGCGCATCCGGGCCAAAGTCATACACGTGGTTATTCGCAAGATTGACAATATCCGTTCCAAACGCCTCAAGAAGCGATACGCGCGACGGATCCGCCCGAAACGTATATGCCTTTCCTTTCAAAGCGCTCCCTCTTGTGCTGTAAGTGAATTCATTGTTCACCATCATAATATCCATATCGTTCATCACAGAAAGCAGGTCTTCGGAAAAACAGTCGTAAATCCCGTTTGCACAGGCATCCATATGCCTTGTCGTCACATAACCTTCCGCAAAATTGATATCTCCGGTAAATGCCAGGGTAATCTCATCCGCAGAAGCACAGTCCTGCCATGTGACATGTTCTAACTGATACTGCTGAACACCCGTCTTCCGGCAGTAAAGAAGCCACAGTACATGAATCGTATTTCCGGTCAGATCATACCAGATTTTGGTATCCTGCCTGCCCGCCTTTACCTCTTCCGCTGTCTGAATCACGCATTCCCTTCCGTACTCGGATGCAAGCCATGCCAAAAACGTATCGTCCAGCGGATGATATCCGATAAATTCTCCCGTTGAAATTTCTAAAATCGTCTCACACGCTTTCTCAAACGCCTCTGCCTGTTCCTGTTCTTTTTCCGCCTCCTGCAGACGGCTCTCTTCCTGTTCTGCCAGGATTTCTTCCGTCACCTGCAGTTCCCCCGTCTGTACTATCTCCAAAACTGCCGTTTCCAAAAAATCCGTCCAGTTCTCATCCTGCGCACATCCGCAAAGACAGAACGTCACAACTATAATTATCACAAAAAAACAAACTCTGTGTCTTCTCTTCACATCACATACTCCTCATTTGTAACGCTAAATACAGTATAACATCATCTTTCTTCCAAATCCAGAAGAATTTAAAAATAAGACTGTATGCCTTTTCTCCCATCTTCCGCGCCAAAATATAACCAAACAATAAGAAAACGCCCCTTCTAAACGGCAGAGATCTGTTCCGGAACTCAATTTGTCGATAAAAGGCAGGGATTCCGGACAAATCTATAAGCTTCCATCCATTCGCTTATCCGTTTAGAAAAGAGCGTATCCAATTGTAACAACTGTTCCTGTTATGTTTATTTATCTTTCACATATCCGATGAATTTATTCTGATACAAAATGCGGATATATGCAGTAAGACGTTCTATGACCGGTTCGGCTTCTTTCCCGAATTTTTCGGTCACCTGTTTTGAAATATCATAAATGCTTTTCCTGCCGTCCATCTGACGCCATACAAAACTTCCGTATTCGTCCAGCGCAATATGACTGACCAAAGGCCTGTGAAATAACTTCTGCGCAATACGGTTGTAAAATCCTTTATTTACCACATGAACGGTAACGATCCCCTTTTTGTCCGCATCCCAGGTATAATCCGGATTGCAGACCGGAATAAAATCCAGGTAATTTTTCTTTTTTCTGCCCACAGACGCTCCTTATTTTATGCTTTCTTTGATCTACGGAAGCAGAAGGTCCAAAGCGACAGCGTCAGCAGTGCAAATGCTGTCAAGCCAACAAGATTGCCCACATTTGCATCGGCAAGCGCAGGAATCATGTTTGGAAGAAATCCTCCGATTACATCTCCCACCGTCGATTCTTTTCCTGCCGGAATAATCGCAAGAATCGCCAGGAAAATACCTACCAGTCCTTCTCCGGCAATCAGGCCGGAAGAATATAGGATACCGTTTGCATCCGCATCCTTTTTATCCGATTCCGCCGAATTCTTTTCCACCAGCCATTTCACAATGCCGCCGACCATCATAGGCGTGCTCAAATGAATCGGCAGGTACAAACCGATGGCAAACGGCAGCACGGGAATCCCTAAAATCTCCACAACAATCGCAATAAACGCTCCGATTCCGACCAGCGCCCACGGCAGATTACCGCCCATAACGCCTTCTACGATCATTTTCATAAGCGTTGCCTGAGGAGCCAGAAGTTCCGTAGAACCGTATCCCCATGCCATATCCAGAAGGTACAATACACCGCCGATGGCGATCGCAGACGCCACAACACCCACAATCTCACCGATCTGCTGTTTTTTCGGCGTTGCTCCCAGAATATATCCTGTCTTTAAATCCTGCGACGTATCTCCGGCAATCGCGGCAATAATACAGATAACGCCGCCGATGGCAATGGCTGCCGTCATACCTGCCTGTCCTGTCATACCGGTTGCTTTTAACGCAACGGAAGCTACTAACAGCGTCGCGATCGTCATACCGGAAACCGGATTATTGCTGCTTCCTACAAGACCTACCATACGGGAGGACACCGTCGCAAAAAAGAAACCGAACAGGACAATCAAAAGCGCGCCGAATAAATTGATCGGAATGACCGGAATGATCCAGATGGCAAGCGCAAGGACAACGATTCCGATTAAAATAACTTTAATATTCAGATCCTGATTGGTACGCTCGTCCGTCACGGCTCCCCTGCCGAACCCTTTCAGGGCGTCCCGGAATGTTCGGATAATCAACGGCATGGATTTCACCAGGCTCAACACGCCTCCGCAGGCGACCGCGCCGGCGCCGATATATTTAATATAACTGGACCAGATCCCAAACGAACCTTGCTTTGCATATAACTCGGCGATGCTTACGTCCGCCGGAAACAATACCATGTTGGCGCCGAATAAAACGATCATCGGCATTAAGACAAACCACCCCAGGATACCGCCGCAGAACAGGTAAGAAGAAATCTTCGGTCCGCAGATGTACCCGACTCCAAGAAGCGCCGGCAGTACGTCCATACCGATGCCCGACCCTTTGTATGCCGGAATTTCATAATGCACTTCACTCGGAAATACCTTTAATCCGTCCGTAATAAATTTATATGCCGCCGCAATGCCAAGACCGGCAAATACGGTCGAAGCTTTTGCACCGCCTTCTTCACCCGCTACCAGCACTTCCGCGCAGGCCTGTCCTTCCGGATATGGCAGCGTGCCGTGCTCCTGCACGATCAGCGCTTTCCGCAGAGGAACCATAAATAAAATACCAAGCGCGCCTCCGATAAACGCGATCGACGCAATCTCAATCAGAGAGGGGGAAGAGGTTCCCCATTCCGCCGCCCATAAGAATAACGCCGGCAGCGTAAAGATTGCACCGGCCGCTACGGATTCTCCTGCGGAACCGATGGTCTGAACCATATTGTTCTCAAGAATGGAATCCTTGCGCAGAATCTTACGGATAATACCCATGGAAATCACCGCCGCCGGAATCGACGCCGATACTGTCATACCTACGCGTAATCCTAAGTAGGCATTTGCCCCGCCGAATACCACTGCCAAAATGATGCCGAGGATAATGGAAGTCGACGTAAACTCCGGCAGCGTCTTACTGGCGGGGACAAAAGGTTTGAATTCTTTGTTCTCACTCATTTGTAATGCTTCTCCTTTATTTTTTTATAAAAAGATTTTAACAATTTTTTAACAATTTGTCTACTTGATCCGACGGAATTATCTCACAAAATAAAAATCCGATCAACCGGAATGAATTACCAGCCGGCGTCAGACGACAAAATCTGCACTACGTAATTTCCGCCGGTCTGTGCACAATTTAGAACCAAATGTCATAAATTAACAAAAAAAGGATTTTTTATGAAGAAAAAAATACTTCTGTTTCTCACTCTTATACTCATTTTAACGGCGTCCCCGATCCCGGTCTCTGCCCTTCCTCCTGCATCCGAACACCAGCAGGAAGGAATCGACGTCAGTCAATGGCAGGGCAGCATAGATTTTAAACAGGTGGCTGCAGCCGGAATACGTATCGTTTATATTCGCTCCAGTATGGGCAGCGGTTATGTGGATCCCTATTTTGAACAAAATTACCAAAGGGCGAAAGCTGCCGGACTGAAAGTGGGTTTTTACCACTATGTAACCGCCCGGACAGCCGCACAGGCCAGGTATCAGGCACAGTTTTTTGTAAATACGGTTCGGGAAAAACATTTTGACTGCCGCCTTGCGATGGACTTTGAAGACCTCATCCGCTTATCGGCAGAAGAAGCAAATCAGATCGGCCTTGCTTTTATTTCGGCCGTAGAAGAATTCAGCGGAAAAGAAGCCGTTGTGTACAGCGACATATCCAATGCCGCTTCTGTGTTCGGCGGTCCACTGACCCAATACCCCCTCTGGATCGCACAGTACGGCGACGCCGTGCCTTCCGCAGTTGTAAACTGGTCTTCCTGGGCGGGATGGCAGTATACCGACCGCGGAGTCATTCCCGGCATCGAGGGCGTCGTAGACCGCGACCGCTTTACGGACGTTATGCTGCTGCAATCCCCCGGGCCGGTGCAGTCCGTATCCCGCCCGCAGCCTTCCTCGGATACGGTAACGTATCAGGTTCAGCCCGGCGATACCCTGTGGGCCATTGCCCGGTTGTACCGGACCAGTACGGCTTCTATCGTAAAAGAAAACAATCTTTCCGATCCGAACCTGATCTATCCCGGAGAAACCCTCCGTATTACCATCCGGGATAATGACAAAAAAGCAGACGATCATTTTTATACCGTACGTCCCGGAAATACTCTCTCAGGTATTGCCGCAAAATACCGGACGACCGTATCGCGCCTGGCAGCCCTCAACGGAATCAGCAATCCCAATCAAATCGATACGGGAGAACGGCTGCAAATCCCTGGAGACTCGGATTTCGGCATGCAGACCTATACGGTAAAGCCAAAAGATACCCTGACGCAAATCGCCGCAGCATATCATGTCTCAGTCTCCCGGCTTGCCGCAAAAAACAAAATAACCGATCCGAATCTCATCTACCCGGGAGAAGTCATCCGGATCCCCTGACGTGCCTGTGTTCAAACATTCAGAAACGGATGCCGTAAAATTTCTTTGGCTCTCATTTTCTGACACGCAAAACACCCGCGTTCTGCAGACCCTCTTCTGCAGAACGCGGGTGTTCATTATAAAACGTTACCGTTTTGAGCATGCAGCGTTTCCTTCTATGTTTTCATAGAACGGATATGGATGCTTCCATATGGCCGGCATTATTTTACCGCTGCCTTTTTCGGCAGGCCGGCTTTTTTCAGCAGGTTTTTATATTTGGCTTTCTTCGCCGCAGGTACGGTTACTTTCGCTTTTGCATTGATTTTACGAAATGCCTTTTTCCCGATCGAAGTAATGCCTTTTGCCTTCTTCATATTAATATTCGAAAGCTTACTGCATTCCGCAAATGCTTCCCTGTCAATGTTTTTGATGTTTTTGCCGAACGTTACTTTACGAAGATTTTTAAACCCTTTGAATGCTTTTGCCTGAATCCGGACAACTTTATAGGTAACGCCTCCGATCGAGACCGCAGGCCGTATCGTCGCCGTTTTTAAATTCTTGTTTGCTGCTCCGGTTACAACCGCCGTCTTTTTATTGGCATCTAAAATCCGATACTCGATTTGTTTCACGGTTGTTGTCGATGCAGATTGGGACGGATCCTTATAGGCTGCAAGCTCTTTTCGCTTGGCTTGTGCCGACTGATCAAGTCCTGCCTGCGCATTTTGTTTTTCTCTTGCCGCAGATTCTTCCTGGGATGCTGTCGTTTCCAGACTTGTGATTTCCGTATTTTTTGCGGCAGCGTCTTGTGTGTTGCCATCCAGCGTTAAAATCCGTGCTTCAATTGTCAGGGCAGCCGCTTTTAACCGCGCTGCCAAAGCGTTCTGTTTCGCCGCTTCCGCTGCGAGTTTATTTGCTTCGGCACGAGCGGTGTAAAGTCCTGCTTCTGCCTCCAGTTTCTCTTTCGGATTCTTTGCGGCAGCTGTCTTTTGTTCTGCTTCCGTAACACGACGTTCTGCATCCGTCAGTTTCGTCTGCGCCTGTCCGGCATCTGTCTGCGCATCGGATGCCTTTCGGCTGGCCTCCTGCAGCTGCTCTTGTAACTGCAGGATCTCCTTCATAGCGTTGACCGCTCCTAAAACATCGGCTTCTGCCAGCGATGCCGCACTGGCAGCATTTGCAATAAAATCTTCATAGGAAACCGTCTGTTCTGCTGACGGATCATAATTCCATACGCGGTAACCGAATGCTTTCAAATCGGTCATCATATCCCTTAAAATCACGTCGGCTTCTTTGGCATTGGCGTCGTCGCACCAGACTGCCATACATGCCCCGCGGACATTTTCAGCGGCTTTTGAGCCAGGCTCCAATTCAGAATTTCCGTGAAATATCAATGGATTCCATGTTTCAAATACCTGTTTGGGGTTCACAAGCCACCAATCGCCGCTGGCTTTTAAAACATAATACATATAGTCGCTGTTAAAATTGACTACCTGATAATCGGAAGCGGCAGAGCCGTTGCTGTCCCAGTCGTTGACTACTACGCTCTTTTTTAACAAACCGGAAGTAACGGACTGTCCGTCTACCCAGGCATACGCCGTCATCCCTTTGCTTTCCACATATTCTGCCAGCCCGTTTACATATGCTGCAATCGTTTCGTTTGTGCTGTCGCCTTTTTCAAACTCATCTCCGCCCACGCAAAAACCCGTGCATCCGTTTTCATAGAAAAAGTCGATATATTTCTTTATCAGAGCCGAAGCAAAATTTTTCGCTTCCTGATTCTCCAGATTTAATCCATAGCAGGGGTTGGTAGCGATTCCCCATTTTCCCACGTTGCGGTATTCCGGAAAATACCATAGAAGCTGTCCGGTATGCCCGGGACTGTTAAATTCAGGGATGATTTTGACGCCGTAAGCATTCGCATAAGAGAGAATTTTTACCATATCACTCTGCGTCAGATATTGATTACTGTCATAGCTTAAGACCGACTGCGCCACATCCGATGCGCCCTCATTGCGCTCTGCCAGAAAAACAGAATCCTCAATCGTATGCGGATTGTCCCCAAGATGCTTCATAAACTCATGATCGTACGTTTTGGTTTCACCGTTTTCATCCTCAAAAGAAACGCTCATGTCGTCAAGCAAAAAACGGAATCCCTCGTCGTTGGAAAAACTCAAATACAGAGTATTCATACCGTTCCATGCCATCTCCCGGATAATGCTTTCAAACCACGCCACGTCAAAGTATTTTCTGGCGCAGTCTACGAACAGCGCCCTCACATCCTGGAAAGGCTTTGAAATTTCCTTCTCCGCAATCTGTCCGCCGCTCTCTAACTGTTTTAAAACGTCCCGCAGTCCATAAGAAGCGCCTGCCGTTCCCGCAGCTTTGATCGTAATCACCCCGTCATCAGACGAAATGCCGTATCCTTCCGTCCCGTACGTTGTTTCATATCCGCTTCCCTGCGTGTCTACCAACAGATCTCCGGTCTGTTCCTCCGCGTTGTATACCAATTTTACCTCCTGGTTTTTCGCGGCAAATTCCTGACGGATCACCAGATAGGCAGCCGATCGCTCTCCCTGTACATTAATACGCGTCACCTTACCCGCAGCGGCTGCTTCTGCAGATGCCGCAGACGGCAAAACGGTCAATACCATGCATGCGGTAAGCGCAAAAGCAGTCATTTTTGTTTTTAAACCCATAGCATATCCTCCTTTTTGCTAAAAATTTTATTACTTTTAGATTATCATATCAAAGCAGGAAAGACAATATTGCTTTTATAATTTCTATTTCATATTTTGAATCCTCTTTTCCTTTATTTCTCAGCCTGATCTTTACCTGTCTTGATTTGTTAAGGTTCTGTCTACTTGTAAATAAACAAGAGGCATCAAAAGAATTATCTTCTTTTAATACCTCTTGTTTATAGTCTTTTTAATAATTAGATTTTTGCTATTTATAATTCACAATCTTCCCAAAATCCGGTTTCAAAGAAGCCCCGCCGACAAGTCCGCCGTCGATATCCGGTTTGCCGAACAGCTCTGCCGCATTGCCTGCATTGACAGATCCGCCGTACTGGATACGGATCGCTTCTGCCGTAGCCTCGTCATATACTTCTTTGATGCAGTTACGGATTGCCAGGCAGACTTCTTCTGCCTGATCGGAGGTAGCGGTCTCGCCTGTTCCGATCGCCCAGATCGGTTCGTAAGCAATGACTGCCGTCTTCGCCTGGTCAGCCGTTACATTCTGGAACGCGATCTTGATCTGCATCCGGATCCAGTCGATATAAATGCCCTGTTTCCGCTGTGTCAAAGATTCTCCGCAGCAGATGATCGGCGTAATGCCGTGCTCGAACGCTTTTAATACTTTTTTATTTACCGTTTCATCCGTCTCTGCAAAATATTCTCTTCTCTCGGAATGTCCGATGATCACATATTTTACGCCGGCGTCTACGAGCATATTCGGAGCGATTTCTCCCGTGTACGCGCCGCTTTCCTCGTAATACATATTCTCCGCGCCGATCTGAATGTTGGTTCCTTTTGCCGCTTCCATAGCCGGAATGATGTCGATTGCCGGTACGCAGAATACTACGTCTGCCTCATCGTTTGCTACCAACGGAGCCAATTCTTTTACCAGTGCAACTGCTTCGCTCGGAGTTTTGTTCATTTTCCAGTTTCCGGCGATAATCTTCTTTCTTGCCATTTTTCTATTCTCCTTTTTTATTCTTCGTATTGCGCCTTCCGCCTGCCAATCGTTAAGTGCCGCGGGTTGTCCGTCTTACTATGCTCACCTCTCGCCTCTGGCTCGGCTTCGCTAAGTGCGGCGGACTAAGTACGCACTAAACTCTGTCTGCGCCTTCGGCTTGCCAATCGTTAAGTGCTTTACTTATCGTCTGCAGCTACTACGCCGGGGAGTTCTTTGCCTTCCAAAAATTCAAGCGATGCGCCGCCGCCTGTGGAAATGTGGCTCATCTTGTCTGCAAATCCCAGCTGGTTTACGGCTGCTGCGGAATCGCCGCCGCCGATGATCGTCGTTGCATCGGTTGCCGCCAACGCTTTTGCTACCGCAATCGTTCCTTTTGCAAGGATCGGGTTTTCAAATACGCCCATCGGTCCGTTCCAAACGACCGTCTTTGCGCTTGTTACGGCGTCTGCATACATTTCTGCCGTCTTTGGTCCGATATCGCAGCCTTCGCGGTCTGCCGGCATATCTTCTACTGCGTAAGTCTCTACGTCAATTTCTGCGTCGATCGGATTCGGGAATGCCGTTACGGTTACGGAATCTACCGGAAGCAGTAATTTCTTGCCGAGGTCTTTCGCTTTCTGAATCATTTCTTTACAGTAGTCGATTTTGGAATCGTCTACCAGAGAGTTTCCGATTTCGTATCCCTGTGCTTTTAAGAATGTATACGCCATACCGCCGCCGATAATCAGGGTATCGCATTTTTCCAGCAGGTTGGAGATTACGTTTAATTTATCCGCAACTTTTGCGCCGCCCAAGATGGCTACGAACGGCCGGACCGGATTTTCTACGGCATTGCCGAGGAAATCGATTTCTTTCTGCATCAGATATCCGACTGCGTTCTCGCCGCCTTTTTCGGTAATAAATTTTGTCACGCCTGCAACGGAAGCGTGCGCCCTGTGGGAAGAACCGAATGCGTCGCATACGTAAACGTCTGCAAGATCCGCCAGCTCTTTGCTGAATTCCTCGCCGTTTTTCGTCTCTTCCTTGCCGCGGAAACGGGTGTTCTGAAGCAATACTACGTCGCCCTCGTTCATAGCGGCTACGGCTGCCGTTGCTGCTTCGCCCGTTACATGATCATCTGCTACAAAATTTACTTCTTTGCCGAGTTTCTCGGAAAGCCTTTTGGCAACGGGAGCTAAAGATTCGCCTTCGTTCGGGCCGTTCTTTACTTTGCCGAGATGAGAGCAGAGAATTACTTTGCCGCTATCTTCGATCAACTTCTGGATCGTCGGAAGCGCTGCCTTGATACGTGTTTCATCCGTGATATTTCCGTCTTTCAGCGGTACGTTAAAATCGCATCTTACCAGGACGCGTTTCCCTTTTACGTTAATGTCGTCTACCGATTTTTTGTTTAATGACATGAATCATGTCCTCCTTTTTAAATTTCGTTTTTGATCTGTGGCACCGAAAAGGGATCCGGTCCAAACAGACCGGACCCCTATCTGAGCCTTTACGCACTCTGGCAGCCTATCGCTTAAAAAGCAGTCTGCCGTGCGCGATTTTGTTATCATTTGGACCTACGCCAAATACGATTGTTTCAATTATGCTAACTCTGAGAAGTATTTGATTGTACGAACCATCTGAGATGTGTAGCTGTTCTCGTTGTCATACCATGAAACAACCTGAACTTCATACAAATCATCGGATACTTTGCTTACCATCGTCTGTGTAGCGTCGAATAAGGAACCGAATCTCATACCAACGATGTCGGAAGATACGATTTCATCTTCGTTGTAACCAAAGGATTCGTTTGCTGCTGCTTTCATAGCCGCATTGATGCCGTCTACCGTAACGTCTGTTCCTTTAACAACAGCCGTTAAAATTGTGGTAGAACCTGTCGGAGTCGGAACACGCTGTGCGGAACCGATCAATTTGCCGTTTAATTCCGGAATAACAAGACCGATTGCTTTTGCAGCGCCTGTGCTGTTCGGAACGATGTTCACTGCAGCCGCGCGGGATCTTCTCAAATCGCCTTTTCTCTGCGGTCCGTCAAGTGTCATCTGATCGCCTGTATATGCATGGATCGTCACCATGATACCGGACTGAACCGGAGCGTATTTATTCAGAGCATCCGCCATAGGAGCTAAGCAGTTTGTCGTACAGGAAGCTGCGGAAATAATCGTATCGTCAGCTTTTAATGTCTCATGGTTGGTGTTGTAAACGATAGTAGGAAGATCGTTTCCTGCCGGAGCGGAGATCACGACTTTGCGTGCGCCTGCGTTGATATGTGCCTGTGCTTTCGCTTTGCTTGTATAGAAGCCGGAGCACTCTAATACAACGTCAACTTTTAAATCACCCCAAGGACAGTTGTTTGCATCCGGAAACGCGTAGATTTTGATTTCCTGTCCGTCAACGGTAATGGAATCTTCTCCTGCAGTTACTTTATCTGCCAAATCATATTTTCCCTGAGAAGAATCATACTTTAACAAGTGCGCCAACATTTTCGGGCTTGTCAAATCGTTGATCGCTACTACTTCATATCCTTCTGCTCCAAACATCTGTCTGAATGCCAGACGGCCGATACGGCCAAATCCATTGATTGCTACTCTTACTGCCATTCCTAATTCCTCCTAGAATTTTAATTTTTCGGGGCCTATGCCCAACCTGGTATTATTTTAACCAATTTTTTCTAAAAAAACAAGCCCTCTCTCCCAGTTTATTAAAATTTTCTTTTATTTACAAAAATATTGTGCTATACTTGGCAAAATGCCGAAGGACGAAACAATATCCGGCACAATACTTTATGATCTTAAAGGAGGAACGCCATGTTTACCCCAAAAATCATTGCTCTGGATTTGGACGGAACCCTGTTTTCCGGTACGGGAGAAGTCACTCCTTTTACCAGGGAACAGATACGGATTGCCGCAGACAAAGGAATGACGATCGTTATTTCCACCGGACGCCCGTTTACCGGGCTTCCGTTTGAAGTTGCACAAGAGCTGGACATCAAGTATGCAATTACCGCAAACGGCGCGGGGATTTACCGGATCGCAGACAAAACATGCTTAAAAGAAGACGCGATTGCGCCGCAGGACGCCGCAGAGCTCTGCCGCCTGCTGAACCAAAAACACCTGCATCTGGACGCATTTATCCATGGCGACGCATATACCCAGAGTTCTTCGTTTCACATTATCCGCCATTCCCGGATTCTACCGGAATCCGTCAAAAATTACATCTTAACCACGCGCAACCAGGTCACAGACCTTGCGGCATTTCTTACGGAACACAACCTGCCCTTACAAAAGGCAACTTTAACGTTTGAACAGGAAGCCGACGGTGTCTTAATCGACAGGGAAGAAACAAAGGAACTTCTATCCCGGCATCCGGAAGTAAGCGTCGTGTGCGGCGGCTATCAAAACCTGGAATTTACAAAAGCGGGCGTCACAAAGGGCACGGGACTTCGTTTTCTCTGCGACTACCTTAAGATCCCCATCGAAGCGTCCATGGCGTGTGGAGACAGCGAAAACGACCTGGATATTTTAAACGCGGCAGGATATTCCGTCGCAATGGAAAATGCAGACGAATCGATCCGCGCCATATGCGACGACGTCACTGCATCCAATAACCAGGACGGCGTGGGAAAAGCGATCGCCAAATTGATCCAAACGTGTGAGCGGCGCAGCTAAACAAGGAGGCAACGTATGTACTGGGATACCCATATGCACTGCCGGTTTTCCGGAGACAGCACGGCAGATCCAAAAGCGATGATCGAATCGTCGATCGAAAAAAAACTGGAAGGTATCTGCTTTACCGACCATATTGACTGGGATTATCCGGGACCTACCCCGTTTCATTTTGATCCCGAAGAATATATGCAGACACTGCAGCCGCTTGCCGAACAATACAGCAGCCAGATCCGGGTACACATCGGCGTAGAACTCGGCCTGCAGCCGCATTTAAAAGAGCGGTACCATGCATTTGTGGAGGCGGCGGATTTTGACCAGGTGATCGGATCCTCGCATGTCGTCCACGGTTTTGATCCGTATTACCCGGAATTTTATGAGGGCAAAACACAAGACGGCGCTTATCTGGAATACTTTACGTCTATCCTCGAAAATCTCGCCGTCTTTGATGATTTTGACGTATACGGGCATATCGACTATGTGGTACGCTATGGACCGAATAAGAACAGCGGCTATTCCTACCGGAAATTTCAGGACGTAATCGATGAAATCTTAAAAACACTGATCGCAAAAGGAAAAGGGATCGAACTGAACATGGCGGGCTTTAAATACGGGCTTCACCATCCTCATCCCACGGAGGAAATCTTAAAACGATACAAAGAACTCGGCGGCGAAATTTTAACGCTCGGTTCCGACGCTCATGCGCCCGATCAGATCGCATACGATTATCACAGGCTTTCCTCCCTATTGGCAAATGCAGGTTTTACGCATTATACAGTATTCCGAAAAAGAAAACCTGTTTTTTTCCAGACAGGCAGATAGTTATGCCTGTATAACGCCGCCTCCGGCAATACAGCCGTCCTCATAAAAGACAACAGACTGCCCCGGCGTAACGGCGCGCTGGGGCTGATCAAACACGACACGCAGCGTATCGTTTTCTCCGGAAAAAACGGATGCCATAGCTCCCGGATGCGCATAACGTATTTTCGTCAGAAAACGCATACCGTCTTTGAACTTTGGCACGCCCATACAATGAACCTGCCCCGCCGTCAATTCTTTCGTAAACACCTCGTGTTCTTCCCCGATTACAACTTCATTGGTATCCGGCCGGATGCCCGTAACAAACACGGGCTTTCCCATTGCCAGACGCAGTCCCTTTCTCTGCCCAACCGTATAATGCACAATTCCCCGATGTTCTCCCAGTACCTTTCCGTCCGACGTCACAAAATTTCCGCCCGACGGCGTCCGCTCACCTGCCATGCGCGCAATAAAAGATGCATGGTCATGGTCCGGTATAAAACAAATTTCCTGGCTGTCCGGTTTCTCTGCCACCGGCAGGCCAATCCGGTCGGCAATCGCACGGATTTCCTCTTTTGTGTATTCGCCCACCGGCATCAACGTACGGGAGAGCTGTTCCTGCGTCAGATTATACAGCGCGTACGTCTGATCCTTTTTTGCCGTTTTTGAAACGGCAACGGCATACCGGTTGTTTTCTCTTGTTACAACTCGGGCATAATGTCCGGTTGCAATGTAATCCGCACCGATCTCTAAGCTTCGTTTCAGAAGCGATTCCCACTTGACATAGCGGTTACAGGCAATGCAGGGATTGGGCGTTCTTCCGTGAATATATTCTTCCACAAAATAATCTACGACGTTTTCCTTAAACGAATCTTTGAAATTCATCACATAAAACGGGATGCCGACCGCATCGGCGACTCTTTTTGCATCGGATACGGCGCTTAGGGAACAGCACTCTTTTCCGGTCTCTTCCCTGTCAGAATCCTCCTGCCATAACCGCATCGTTACGCCGATCACTTCATATCCCTGTTCCTTCAAAAGATAAGCTGCCACCGAGGAATCCACACCTCCGGACATGCCTACCACTACTTTCTGATTCATCGTTCTTTTCTCCGTTCTTCTCGTTCTTGGCCCTCTGCAGTCTTTGCGCGATCGCTTCGCCTATCCGTTTCTGCAGCCGCCATATGCATGTATAGTAACATCTATACCGCAGAAACTCAAGCCTGATTCATAAAGACCGTCCGGCTCCCCGCATATCTGCCACGACCATTTTCAGTTTTTCTGCCACGTAATCCATCTCTTCTTTCGTATTTTCGGCTCCAAGCGTAATTCGAACGGCGCCCTGCGCCCATTCGCTTTCCATACCGACCGCCGTCAGCACATGCGAATCCTCCAGGCTCCCGGTCGAACATGCGGAACCGGAAGAGACGCAGATGCCCTGCGTATCCATCAAAATCGCAGCGGCTTCCCCCGTAATTCCCCGGAAACAAAAACTGGCGTTGTTGGAAAGCCTGAATTTCGCATTTCCCGTCAAAACCACATCCGGAATCTCCTGGAGGATCCGGTGTGCCAGATAATCCCTTAAGTATTTTATTTTTCGGTTTTCCATACGCATTCTCTTATGGGAAAGTTCCGCCGCGACTCCCATCCCCACAATGCCCGGCACATTTTCGGTTCCCGCCCTGCGGTTGCTCTCCTGCGCGCCGCCATGGACAAACGCCGGAAGATTGATCTCACTGCGGATATATAAAAATCCCACGCCCTTTGGTCCCCCGAATTTATGTGCGCTGGCGCTTAACATATCGATATGGTCTCTCTGCACATGGATAGGAATATGGCCGTATGCCTGTACGGCGTCCGTATGAAAAATCAGCTGCCGCTTCTTTGCCAGCCTTCCGATCTCATCGATCGGCTCTATCGTTCCGATTTCATTATTGGCATACATAACAGACAGCAGGCAGGCGTCTTCATGCTCTAAAATCTCCTGTTCCGCTTCCCGTAAAATAACCCTGCCGCTCTCATCCACTTTCAAATAAGAGACGCCGCATCCCATCTGCAGTAATTCTTCACAGCTGTTTAATATCGCATGATGCTCGATCGGCGTCGTCAGAATATGCGCCTTTCTCCCCGGATGCGTCCGTTCATATAGCTGTACGGCTTCTTTTAACGCCCAGTTGTCGGATTCCGTACCTCCGGACGTAAAAAAAATCTCTTCCGGCCTTGCATGAAGCGTTCCCGCAATCACTTCCCTTGCACGCTCGATCGCCTTTCTGCTCTTTTCTCCGAATTCGTAGATGGTAGAAGGGTTTCCGTAATAAATATCCAAATACGGCTCCATTGCCTTTGCAGCCTCCGGCATCGTTCTCGTTGTCGCTGCATGATCTAAATAAATCATCTTACTCATTTTTACTCTCCATTTCTCATATAATGCATAAACCCTGATTTCGATGGTGATTACGTGCAGATCTTGAACAAACTGAAAAATCCGGTTATTTCCGGTACGCTGCTGCTGACTGTCTCCGGCATCCTCGGCAAAATCATAGGCTTCTTCTATAGGATATTCCTCTCAAGAACAATCGGTGCAGAAGGACTTGGTATCTATCAGCTTATTTTTCCGATTTCCACGATTTGTTTTGCCCTTACGGTTTCCGGAATCAGTACGGCTTTATCCAAATATATCGCAGAATACCAGGAGTCGGACCCTACGTCTCCCAAACGTTTTCTTCGGATCGGCATCCTGCTCTCGGGCATTCTTTCGCTGTTTTTGATGCTGCTGCTGTTTCGTTATTCCGGATTTATCGCAGAACATATCCTGCTGGAACCTCGGTGTGCACCCTTAATTCCCATCCTTGCCTGTTCGATTCCTCTGGCTTCCGTTCATTCCTGCATTCACGGATACTATTACGGCAAAAAAAAAGCGGCTATTCCCGCCGCTTCTTCCTTTATGGAACAATTTGCCCGTGTAGCCTTTGTGTTTTTTGTATATCAGATCTGGTCCGAACAGGGAAAGCCCGTCGACGCCTCAATCGCCGTTTGGGGGCTTGTCTTTGGAGAAGCCGGCGCATTTCTTTTGTGCATTACCGCCCTGTTATGCTCTAATGAACCGAAAGCAGCACCCAAAACAAAAAAAGTAACGTCCCTGACAGCGAAACTGCTCTCCTATTCCGTTCCTTTAAGTATGAACCGACTGGCTCTGACACTGTTTGCCAGCTTTGAGTCCATCCTGATTCCTTCCAGGCTCTGCCTCTTTGGCTATTCTCAGACAGACGCGCTGAGTGTGTTTGGCATATTGACCGGAATGGCGCTTTCTGTCGTGATGTTTCCGACCGTGTTTACAAATTCTGTTTCGGTCATGATTCTGCCCGCCATTTCCGAAGCCGACAGCCGCAACGATGACAAAAAAATAAGCCGGACGATTTACCAGACGATCTTTACCTGCCTGCTGCTCGGCTCTTTTTGTACCGCCGCCCTTCTGCTCACCGGAAAATGGATCGGATGCTTTTTGTTCGGCAATGCCCTTGCCGGAACATTCATCCGTATGTTAAGTTTTATCTGCCCGTTTTTATTTTTATCCTCGCTTTTATCCAGCATCATGCATGGACTTGGAATGCCCGGTTATCCGTTTCTGTTAAACCTGCTCGGTATCGCCGTACGTATCTTTTTCGTCTATGTGCTGATTCCGCAGCATGGATTAAAAGCCTATCTGACGGGTATGCTGCTCAGCCAGATTTTAACCTCCGCTCTGTCGGTATGGATTTTATGGAAAAAGAGGCTGCGGTAACCGCAGCCTCTTTTAGGTCTATCTTCTGATATAGATTTCTGAAAGATGATCCAGGATCTCACCTGCCACATCCGGTTTATTCATCGTATAGATATGTACATGGTTTACGCCGTTTGCAATCAGGTCGATGATCTGTTCCGTCGCATATGCAATGCCCGCCTGCCGCATGGCAGCCGGATTGTCCCAAAACCGGTCGACAATCGCCTTAAACCGCGGCGGTATCATATTGCCGGAGAGCGAAATGATCTTTTTGATCTGTCCGCTGTTTGTCACCGGCATAATGCCGGCAACGACCGGTACATGAATATTTTTCTGAAGGATCTTATACATAAAATTATAGTAGATGTTATTGTCAAAAAACATCTGGGTCGTCAGAAAATCACAGCCCGCATCCACTTTTTCTTTCAGATGATCCAGATCTTCATACATGGAAGCTGCTTCCGGATGCCCTTCCGGATAACATGCCCCTCCGATACAGAAATCTCCCTGGCTCTTAATATCTGCAATCAGCTCACAGGCATACCGGTATTGATTTGGGAGAGGAAAATCCGCCCGAACCGGAACATCCCCCCGAAGCGCCAGAATATTTTCAATCTGTTTTTCCTTTAACTGGCGAATCACCGAATGTACCTTCTCTCTTGTAGAGGATACGCATGTTAAGTGCGCCAGCGCCGGTATATGGTTGACATTCTGGATTTCATTCGCCATATCTACGGTATACTCGCTCGTACCTCCCGTCGCGCCGTATGTAATGCTCATATAAGAAGGTGAAAGTTCCGCCATCTCCTTTACGACTTCTTTCGCATTTGCAAGCTGACTTCCTAATTTGGGCGGAAATAATTCACAGGAAATTCCCACGTCCTGACTATGTAACAGTTCCGAAATTTTCATCTGTCGTTCCTTTCTCTTTTCTGTTTCTTTCTCTCTGTCATGATGACAGCGTTTCACTTTATCTAACGACGTTTCACCGCCGGATCCGCTTTGGCATTTTTCTGCCCGGTCTATTATTATAACAAATAGAAGCGGCAGGCGTAAAGCCCCATTCTGCTTTTATGAAACAAATCACGAAAAAAAATCTTCCGCCAGCGTAAACGTTGCAACTTTCTTCACCGTTCCCGTCATAAAAACCGTCCCGTCCGGCCCGATTTCAATCCCAAGCTCTCCTCCTGGCATAACAACCGTTACCGCCCGCTCCGTAAGTCCCATCCGGTAAGCCGCGGCTGCCGCCGCACAGGCGCCTGTACCGGAAGCTAAGGTATAACCTGCTCCGCGCTCATATATTTGAATTCTAAGCCGATTCCTGCTCTCTACTTTGCAGAGCTGTAAATTCATTCGGTTCGGAAAACAGGCTGCATTTTCCACATACGGTCCGAGCTCCTTTGCATGTTTACAGGAAACATCTTCCGTCATAATCACGCAATTGGGACTTTGGAGAGAAATACAACTTGTATTATAGAAATTTCCATGAAACATCAGCGGTTCGTTAAACATTTCACGGGAGCATCCGTCCGATAACACGGACCGCATAAAATCCGCCTTTCCCATATCTACTTTCATGCATCTTCCGTCGTCGTCCAAAAATTCCACTTCCACATCTTTCGATTTTTCCGTAATGACAATTTTCTTTTCTGAAACATACCCAAAATCCTTCAAATATCGCGCAAAAATCCGTACGCCGTTCCCGCTTCCCGACGCTTCGCTCCCGTCCGGGTTAAAAATAGATACTCCGATCTTTCCCTCATCCAACAGGGGACCATATAAAATTCCGTCCGCTCCCACGCCGAAATTCCTTTGGCAGAGCAAGCGGATCTTTCTTTCCAAAAGGGTAATCTTATTCTGATTCGGATCAAACACCAGGTAGTCGTTTCCCAATCCCTGATACTTATGCATCGTAATCACCGCCATAGCGACCCCTCACAAAATTCCTTCTCACTCTTATTTTATGCTGCCGCCAGACACTTGGTTCCTGCTTCTATTATGCCTCTTCGCGGAACGCTTCAAACGGATCCACGTTCTGTTCCCCTAAAATTCTCTCAATCTGTTCCTTCGTCACCGGATCGTTCACACTCGTTGTCCCATACCGGGAAGACGGCTGGCTGGCATACCTCTCATCCGCCTCAAATACCATCTCTTTCTCCGAAACGCCCGCTGCCTGCCGTTGATTTTGGGCTTTTTCCAAAGCTTTCTCTGCTTCCGTTTCCTCCTGGGTTACATAGCGCACATTATATCCTTTTACAATGCTCCTTGCACATTTTTCTCTGAAATTTCTTTTATCAATCGTATCTTGCATTTGTATCTCCTTATTCTATTATTTCTTTTTTCTTATCCTGTTTTATGTTATTTTATGAAGCCGTTTTTTGTGAATAAAAAAAGGCAAATGTGAGAATCATTTTTATATACTACTTTAAGAAACTGGAGGTTCTCCCATGGCTGCCTACAAAGTCGAAATCTGCGGTGTTAACACATCCAAACTCCCCATCCTCAAAGAAGAGGAAAAAAAAGAATTATTTAAAAAAATCAAAGCCGGTGATGCCGCCGCCAGAGAAACTTATATCAAAGGAAACTTAAGGCTCGTATTAAGCGTGATCAAACGTTTTTCCGGCAATAACGAAAATGTAGACGACCTGTTTCAGATCGGCTGCATCGGACTGATCAAATCCATTGATAATTTTGACGATACCATCGGCGTAAAATTCTCTACTTACGCGGTTCCTATGATTATCGGCGAAATCCGGCGCTACCTGCGGGATAACGCTTCTTCCATACGCGTCAGCCGTTCCCTGCGGGATACCGCATACAAAGCCATCCATGCCAAAGAAGAGCTGGCAAAAACTTCCTTTAAAGAACCTACGATCCAGGAAATTTCCGAATCTACCGGCATACCGAAAGAAGAACTGGTCTTCGCCCTAGACGCGATTCAAAGCCCGCTTTCCCTCTATGACCCGGTCTATACCGACGGCGGCGATACGCTCTATGTCATGGACCAGGTCAAAGACAAGAAAAACAAAGAAGAAAACTGGATCGAAAACCTTTCCGTCAACGACGCCATGAAACACTTAAACCAACGTGAGAATTACATTATCAAACTGCGTTTTTTTGAGGGAAAAACCCAAATGGAAGTTGCAGAAGAAATCCACATCTCCCAGGCACAGGTCAGCCGGCTCGAAAAATCTGCTTTAAAAAGCATGCGCAGCTATCTTTCCTGACTAACGGTCCCATTTATCGCAAAGGGAATTGATCTGATCGGCAAACCTGCCGAGTTCTTTGTTCGGCATACCTTCGCAGCGGCCGATCACAGCCAACAGCCGCTGGCCCGCTGCAAGGAGCCTTGCAAAAATATTGGAGGAAGCGCGCTGTTTTGCTTTCTTTTTCTTTACCGCCTGCTCTCTGCTTCCCTGCGCGACCATCTCTCCGGTCAGAAGTTCATAACAGTCTCCGCTGTAAGGAGCGACGGCGGAAACGCAAAGCGTCTGCTCCAAATGCTCGGCAAACCGGTCGCATACATGATCGTCCCCATGTACCACAAAAATTTTTTTCGGACGTTTTATTTTGGAAGCCCATTGTGTCAAATGATCTCGGTCCGCATGACCGCTGATACCAGGCAGATTTAAGATTTCTGCAGAAACCTGTATATATTCCCCAAAGAGCTTCACTTCCTTCGCTCCGTTTAACAGGGCATGCCCCAGCGTCCCCGGAACCTGAAATCCTACAAACAATATAGAAGATTCCTCTCTCCAGAGATTGTGCTTTAAATGATGCCGGATCCGTCCCGCTTCACACATACCGGACGCCGAAATGATTACGACCGGCTTTTCCAGAAAATTGATCGCTCTCGATTCGTCGCTTGTGATGGCCATTTTTAAGCCCGGAAAACCGATTGGATTGATCCCCTGCTTAACCAGAGACAACGCTTCCTCATCAAAACAATCCGCTACGTTTTTATGGAAAATACCTGTGGCATCTACCGCCAGCGGACTGTCGATATACACTTCAAAATCCAAAAACCGCTTCATCATGCGGTCCGTTTTGATTTTTCTTAAAAAATAGAGCATTTCCTGCGTCCTACCTACGGAAAACGCAGGAATGACCACATTGCCGCCCCTTGCAAACGTGCGGTCGATCACCGCCGCAAGCTCTCTGGAAAAATCCGGCGGTTCGGCATGGTTCTTATCGCCGTATGTCGATTCCATCACTACATAATCTGCTTCCGTTATAAATTCCGGATTTTTGATCAAAGGTTTCCCGGCATGGCCGATATCTCCGGAAAAGGCAATCTTTACTTCCTTCCCGTCCTCTTTTACCCACATCTCGATGCTCGAAGAGCCCAGCAGATGCCCGGCGTCTACAAACCTAACGTCTAATTGTGCATCGACGGATATTTTTTTTCCGTATTCACATGCCGAGAGCAGCCGCAATGCGCCTTCCGCATCTTCCATCGTATACAACGGCACAATTTCCGGTTCTCCCGCACGCCTCCCTTTGCGGTTTTTCCACTCCGCTTCAAACATCTGAATATGCGCGCTGTCCCTTAACATAATGCCACACAGCTCGCAGGTCGCCTTTGTCGCAAAAACCTGACCGCGGAACCCGTGCGCATAAATCAGCGGCAGCAGCCCGGAATGGTCGATATGCGCATGCGTGAGAAAGACATAATCGATCGCCGCCGGATTTACCGGAATCTCCTGATTGACATATAAATCCGCTCCCTGTTCCATACCGCAGTCCACCAACAGGCGTTTTTCTCCGAATTCCAGAAAATGGCAGCTGCCGGTCACCTCATGATCCGCCCCCAAAAATTCTAATTTCATCGTTCAGGCACCCTCTTCCCATCGTTTCGATGTCTCAATTATACCATAGGAAAGAGCCGCTTGCACAGACTTTTATTCCAGACGGATCATTTCTTTTTTCAGACGGCGCATGATCTTTTTTTCCAGCCTGGATATGTACGATTGCGAGATGCCGAGACGGTCCGCCACTTCTTTCTGCGTCAGTTCTCTGCCGCCGCCTCTGCCAAGTCCATAGCGCAGTTCCACGATTAAACGCTCCCGCCCGGATAATTTATCAATCGCTTTACCAAGCAGATGATGTTCTACCTCCGCTTCAATATCCCGGTAAATCACGTCCTCATCGGTTCCCAGAATATCCGAAAGCAGCAATTCATTCCCGTCCCAGTCTACGTTTAACGGCTCGTCAATACTGACCTCCATCTTCGTCTTGCTGTTTCTTCTTAAATACATCAGAATTTCATTTTCGATACAGCGGGAAGCATATGTTGCCAGCTTGATATTTTTCTGAGGATTAAATGTATTGATCGATTTGATCAGACCGATCGTTCCGATCGAAATCAGATCCTCCACGCCAATGCCGGTATTGTCAAATTTCTTGGCAATGTAGACGACAAGCCTTAAATTATGCTCGATCAGCGTGCTTTTTGCCGCATCTTCTCCTCCTTCGCCAAGGCAGCGGATGCAGGCGGCTTCCTCGTCCGCCGCTAACGGAGGCGGCAGAACTTCCGCTCCGCCGATATAATGAATTTCGTTTTTGGGACCGAATACCATCTGACAAAACGACGGTATCCATTTGAACTGAATCTGTTTTGGGATATTTATTTTTATGTACATATTTTTTCCTCTTTTCTTTCCATACTTTCGCTGTTTAATATCATCCGATATGCCCGCCCCTTAAAAATTTCTTCCTCTGCCGCCGCTAAGACTGCCGGAGAAATTTCATAAACGGCGCCTTCGTTTTCCATCCGTATAGAATCTACCGTAAACGCCTGCAGCATGCCGTTTTTGCATCCTACCGAAGAAAACGGGATCAAACGAACGCCAAACGTTTCCATACCCCCGAATGTCTCGTATACGTCTTTGGGTACGATATGCACCGGTTCTTTAATATACGGGTCGATCAGGCGGTTTCCCGTATCGTACAATGCCGGCAAAGCGATCTCCTTTTCTTTGTGTTTGATCCAAACCCGGCAAAAACACTGCACACTTTTTCGTTTTTTACGTAATATATATAGAAATACGGTTACCGGGATCAGTGTAAAAAAGAGGCAGAGTTCATAATACGTTCTGCCGCAGACCGTAACGTACATCCATTCCACGCTTCCGCCCAACAGCAGCACGACAAAATACATCAGGCAGAACGCCTTTCCGTATATTCTTTTTTCTGCCGGAAAAAAGCAGCAGAACACAAGTCCCGGATTGATCATAAAATGCATGCACAGCAGATACATATCATAATCTTGCAGTACCGCAAACAATACGCATCCTGCCAGGCTGCCGACGGCAGAAACGATCAGATAACGGAGCAGTCTTTTCTTTTGGTTCAACAATTCGCCGACTGCATACACAGCCAAAAAATCCAGATAACAATTGGTCAGGAAAAATACATCTGCATAGAATACATAATTCACTCTTCACCTCCAGATCCTTCTGCTGACATTTATTATAAAAGATGCGGATTTCATAATTTGTCAAACTCTGGTAATTTTTTCCTGAATTTCATCCAAGAAAACTGACAAAAAAAGACCTTAAGAAGATCTGCTCTTCTTAAGGCCTAAATGTGTCGTTTTATTTACGGGCATTTTTTAAAAACTCCGGTATCTGAATATCTTTCTGCTTCACAGAACTCTCCGGTCTCTGTGGTTTTTTAATTCCGCCGTAATTAAACGGCGTCGTAGTCGGCTGCTGCATGGAATTTCCCATGCCTGCCGATGAACTATGTATACCGGAAGAAGAAGGCGCCATGGGTCTTGTGCCCATTGTCATCGGCCTTCCTGCAGGCTGTGCCGTCCGTCCCGATCCGGCATTGGACGAATACTTTAATCCCGCAGGCTTCACGGCAGAAGACTGACTCTCAAGTCCTGTGGCAATTACGGTAATCGTCGCTTCATCCGTCATATTCTCGTCGTATTTTGCTCCGAAGATGATATTTGCATTATCCCCGGCAAGATCCTGCACGTAACTTGCCGCATCGTTGGCATCCATCAGAGAAATATCTCCGGAAATATTGATAATGACATGAGACGCGCCTGTGATCGTCGTTTCAAGCAGCGGACTTGCAACGGCAAGCTTCACCGCTTCGATCGCCTTGTCGTCTCCTTTGGCGGTTCCGATACCGATATGCGCCAGTCCTTTGTCTTTCATAACCGTCTGAACATCCGCAAAATCCAGATTGATCAAAGCCGGCAGATTAATCAGGTCAGTGATACCGCGTACCGCCTGCTGCAAGACTTCATCCGCTTTCTTTAGGGCATCCGGCATCGTCGTCCTTCGGTCTACCAGCTCAAGCAGCTTATCGTTCGGAATGACAATCAATGTATCGACGCACTCTTTTAATCGGTCAATGCCGGAAATCGCATTCACCATGCGGGTTTTCGCTTCGAATTTAAACGGCTTGGTAACGACTCCTACGGTTAAAATTCCCTGTTCCTTGGCAATCTGAGCTACGACCGGAGCCGCTCCCGTTCCGGTACCGCCGCCCATGCCGCAGGTAACGAACACCATATCTGCGCCCTTTACTGCAGACGTCAGCTCTTCCGCGCTCTCTTCCGCCGCTTTCTGACCTACTTCCGGCTGTGCTCCCGCGCCAAGGCCTTTGGTCAGTTTTTCACCGATCTGGATCAGCTTCGGCGCTTTGCAGAGCATCAATGCCTGCTTATCGGTATTTACACCGATAAATTCCACGCCCCTGATCTCTTCCTGGATCATTCTATCTACTGCATTATTCCCGGCGCCTCCAACTCCTACTACAATAATCTTTGCACTGGAATCTGCATCTGGTGTCTTAATTTCTAACAACGTAGTTCCTCCTTCTATCCATAAAAATACATATCAAACATATATTCTATGATTCAACTTTTATTTGAACATACTCATATAGAATATAATATAGTTTTTTACCAAATTAATCAACTAGAAATTGGATTTTTTTTATTTTGCCTCGTCAAAGATAATATTCGGCGTATTCTCCGTCCAGTTTTCTATATGCAGGACTCCCCGTTTTCCGGAAAGCTCCGGCAGAATATAGGAAAGCCGCAGTATTTTCTGCGTCAGTTCTTCGGATGAACCGAGCAGAACCTGTATCGCCCCGTAGTCCAGAGAAATATCCCCCGTCTCGTCAAACTTTATTTTTGCCGGTATGACTCCGTTTTTCTCCAGAGCCCTGGATGTAGTCAGAAGGCTTTTTAATACATTCTCGTCTTTGATCGGAAGCTTTTCATATAAAACCACTTTATCGCAGTCCAGCCCTTCCACCTGAGGCGTATCTTTGATCACTTCTTTCGACGTTTCTACGACAAAACCGTCCGTATCAAAATATGCGTTTTGTCCGATCGCCGATATATAAAGATAACCGATCACTCCCTTTTCATATACGTGAACATTTAACGTATGCGGATTCTTTAAGGAAATTTCAACCGTATCGATAAACGGAATCTCTTCGCCTTCAAGCAGCCGGTGTTTTAACAATACGTAAAGAGAATTCCAGGAATATTCATCGTTTAAAATAAATTGCTGAATCTGCTTGTCCGAATAGTATTCGTTCCCTTCCACAAGAACCGTCTTTACGGTAAAAACGTTCCACACGATCAAAGCTGCGGCGGACCCCGTCAAAAGGAATGCCAGCAGAACAAAAAGAATCTTTTTTCTTCTTCTCTGCTTTCGCTTTTTTTCCCGTATCGACATCGACCTGTTACTTCCCATATTATACCATCTCCAGTTTTATTCCGCGGGATACGCTCAGCGCAAGTCCCATCTCGGTCAGAAGGATCGCCACCGAAGTACCGCCGTAACTGATAAACGGCAGCGTAACGCCCGTATTTGGGATCGTATTGGTAACAACCGCAATATTCAGCATGACCTGTATGGCGATATGCGCCATAATTCCGACAACGATCAGCGCCCCGAATAAATCCGGCGCATTATTTGCAATCACCAGAAACCTCCAGATCATAAGCAAAAACAAAAGAATGACGCAGATGGCGCCGAATAAGCCCAGCTCCTCACAGATAATCGAAAAAATCATATCGTTCTGCGCTTCGGGCAAAAATCCGAGTTTCTGCATACTCTCCCCTAAGCCCTTTCCAAACAGGCCGCCGGAACCGATAGCATATAAGCCCTGCAGCGTCTGGTATCCTTTTTCATAGGCTTCCGGATTGAGCCAGATCTTCAGACGGTCCAGGCGGTAGCTCTCGAGCATAATAAAGATTCCGCCAAATACTACGACAATGCCTCCCATAACAAGGAACTGAACGTATTTGGGGCTTGCCACAAAGATCAGGCAGATGGCAATTCCCATGATGATAATCGCCGTACTCAAATTGCTGTAAGCAACGACGCCAACGACCGGCAGCACGATACACATGACTTTTACTACCGTGGCAAACCGTCCCATCTGCTTGGGAATCTTATTGATAATCGCCGCAAGGAACAAAATCACAGCCATTTTTGCCATTTCCGACGGCTGGAACGAAAGCGGACCGATTTTTAACCACCGGGTCGAACCGTTTAAGGTACTTCCCGCGAAAATAACCGCCGTACATAGCGCGAGCGCCGCCAGATAAAACAAACTGCTCAAACGAAGCCAGATATGGTAATCTATATTTGCAACGACAAGCATACCCGCAAAACCGAGAAGAGACGCAGACAGCTGCTTTTTTAAATAAAAAGCGGAATCGCCGAATTTTAACTGCGCATTGTAGGAACTTGTGCTGTAAAGCATAACCAGGCCGAAACCCACCAGAAAAATTATGATAAACAGCAGCGTATAATCAAAATATTTAATTTGCTTTTTCCCGTTTTTCGTTTCCCTCGGCCTGCGGCTCATAGATTCACTCCTCTAAATTCTGCACAATTTCTTTAAAGATCCTGCCCCGTTCTTCATAATTCAAAAACATGCCAAAGCTTGCACACGCTGGTGAAAGCAAAACGGCATCTCCTTTTTCTGCATGTGCATAACAAGCCAAAACCGCCTCCTGTAACGTATTCGCAAATGTAACCGCCGAAAATCCACGGGCTTTTGCAGCTTTTGCAATCGCTTCGGCAGTCTCTCCGATCAAAACAAGTTCTTTGACTTTACCGTCAAATGCTTCGATCCAGGTACCGTAATCGGAACCTTTATCGCAGCCTCCCCCGATCAGATAAGTCTTACGCTCCATCGCCTTAATTCCCTGGATCGCGGCATCTGGATTCGTCGCCTTGGAATCATTGTAAAAACAGACCCCTCTTTTTTCCGCCACATACTCGATTCTGTGCTCGACTGCGGTAAAACGCAGCAGAACTTTTCGTATCGAGCGAAGCGGAACGCCGATTCCGTATGCCATCGCCGCAGCCGCCATTACATTTTCATAATTATGTTTCCCTAACAGTTTTAATTCCTCTGTCTTTACAACTTCCGACACGCTTCCTTCTCTGGCGAGAAAGATTGTGTGGTCTTTGAGGTAAAACCCGTCCGTTAACTCCCTGCCGCTGGAAAACCACATCACCCGGGTCGAAAGCTGCTCGCCGAACGCGCGCAAGACCTCATCTTCGTAATTCAGCACGCATAAATCTGTTGGCTTTTGATTTTTTGTAATACTCTCTTTGGCGGCGATATATTGTTCCATGGTATGATGTCGGTTCAAATGATCCGGCGTAATATTTAAAATCGCCGTCACTTCCGGCGCAAACGTATGAATCGTCTCTAACTGAAAGCTACTGATTTCAGCCGCCGTCACCGTCTCATCTGTCGTATCTGCAGCCACGCTCGTATACGGGATTCCGATATTTCCTACGACCCTGACATCCGGATAATGTTCTTTTAAAATCTCACCCAGCAGCGCCGTTGTCGTCGTTTTTCCGTTGGTTCCCGTTATGGCGAGCAACCTGCCCTTTGCAAAAGCATATGCAAGTTCGATTTCTCCCCATACGGTTGCTCCCATCTGTTTCATAGCCAAAACCATCGGAAGATCCGTCGGAATTCCGGGACTTAACACCAGAATATCCGTCTGTTTCATTTCCTCTTCCGGCAATGTGCCCAGAAGGATCTCAATTCCCTTTAATTCCGGATGTTTTTCATAAAACAAGGCAGCATCCAGCGCTTCGTTTCCGTCATAGAGCCTGACTGAAAATCCTTTTTCCACCAGCAGTTTTGCAGCTGCAACGCCGCTTTTTCCGGTTCCCGCCACAAGATATCTCTTCTTATTGTCAATCATTTACATCACCCTCCTACAATGCCATAAGCGCCGTCAGACAAAGCAGCGCCGTCACAATGGAAAACACAGCCACGACTCTTGTTTCCGACCAGCCGCACAGCTCAAAGTGATGATGAATCGGCGCCATACGGAAAAACCGCCTGCCATGGGTCGCCTTAAAATATCCCACCTGGATTACAACGGAGATCACTTCCACCATATAAATAAATCCTACGATCGGCAAAAACAACGGCATCTGCAGCATATACGCAGCTGCGGCAACAAAGCCGCCCAGCGCCAGAGAACCGGTATCCCCCATAAATACTTTTGCGGGATAGACGTTAAACAAAAGAAATCCCAAAAGTGCGCCCACGACAGCACAGGTCACCGGCTCGATGCCGCTCTGTGCGCCTACCGCCACTACGCTGAAAAACGTGGCTACCAGTATGGTCACGCTCGAAGCGAGTCCGTCTAAACCGTCGGTAAAATTCACACCGTTTACCGTGCCGATTACGACAAAAAACATCAGCGGAACGGCTCCCGCTCCCAAATCCAGATACCGGTCCTTCAAAAACGGAATTTTCATCAAAAGAGAAATATCCGTATAATTTAAAAGATAATAGGCAAAAATTCCGGTCACTGCAATCTGCAGCAGCATTTTCTGCCATGCCAGCAGACCGTCCGAACGCCTGAGCACAACTTTTAAATAATCGTCTAAAAATCCGATCACGCCAAATCCTGCCGTCAAAAACAAAATCGGAATCACTTTCGGATAATCCTTAAGAAACAGCAGGCTGGTGAGCAGTACGCCCGCTAATATAATCAGTCCTCCCATCGTCGGCGTCCCGGTCTTTTTTAAATGGGATTTTAACTCCTCCCGCTCTGTCTGGCCTACTTTTAATTTCCTTAAAAACGGAATCACAACCGGTCCCAACAATGCGCTGATTGCAAATGCAATCAAAACAGGCGCTGCTACATGATATACCATAACTTTTACCTCTTTTCCGTACTTTTTCTTCTGACTTTTCAGTATACGTTATTATAAGCTATTCTGCAAGTTCTGATTCCGCAGCCGCTTTCTCGTCGACTGGTATCCCCAGGTACGGAAGAATATTCTCAAAAATTTCCCTTGCCACAGGAGCCGCGATTGTTCCGCCGTAGTATATCCCCTGCGGATTATTAATAATGACCAATACGATCACCTGCGGATTTTCTACCGGAGCAAATCCCAGAAAAGAGGAAATATATTTATTGGCGCTTCTGGGCAGCGTCTGCGATGTCGCCGTTTTTCCGCCGATGGAATATCCGGCAATTTTTGCATTTTTCCCTCCGCCCTCCGCTACCACCTGTTCCAGCAGATATCGTACCGTATCCGAAGTTTCTTTACTGACGATCTGGTTCTTTCCGCCGTAGGAAAAGCGTTTGACGACGGTACCGTCATCCTTCTGCACAGAAACGCCAAAGTGCGGAATTATCCGGTTTCCGCCGTTGATAATAGAAGAAACGGTAGTCAAAAGCTGTACCGGCGTGATCTGGAACGACTGCCCAAACGACATCGTCGCCAGCTCCACAAGCCCGATATTTTCCTTTGCATGCATGATAGTCGCCGCTTCTCCAGGCAGGTCGATCCCTGTCTTTTTCAGCAAACCCAAGCTGCCGAAATAATCATAAAACCGTTCCGGCCCCACACGCAGCCCCACGTCGATAAACACAGGATTGCAGGAGTTCATGATGCCGTGGGTAAAATCCTCCGCACCGTGTCCCGTCCGTTTATGACAGTGAATCCGCCGGTCTTCCACGGTAATATATCCCGGACAGAAAAACTGATCGGAAAGGCTGACAACCTTCTCTTCCAGCGCCGCCGTTGTCGTAATGATCTTAAAGGTAGATCCCGGCTCATAGGTATCGTTGATGCACTGATTTCTCCACATGCCGTTCAGAAGATTCTGCTTTTCTTCTTCCGACACATTGCCGGCATCATAATTTAATGTAAACGGATCGTTCAAGTTAAATTCCGGAACATTGACCATTGCCATCAATTCTCCGTTGGAAGGGTTCATAACCATAATCGATACGCTGTCCGCCTGCTTTTGCTCAAGCGCTTTCTGCGCTGCCTGCTGCGCATACATCTGTATATTATAATCCAGGCTGATCTGAAGGTGGTTTCCGTCCACGGGGTCTAATCTGGATTCTCCCGCATTTTCTATTTCTACGCCTCTGGCATCGGTCAATGTCAGGATCTTTCCGTTGGTTCCCTGCAGATATGCATCGTATTTTACTTCAAGCCCGATAATGCCCTGATTGTCTCCTCCCGTAAACCCCAATACCTTGGAAGCTAACGTATCATACGGATAATACCGTTTATAATCCTCATCCACTTTTACTCCGGCAAGCCCGTAGGCACGGATACGCTCTCCCGTCTCTTTCTCTACATTCGACTTGATCCGCTCAATGGAACTCACTTTTTCTACCCTTGCACGTACTTTTTCTTCGGAAATTCCAAGCTCTTTTGTCAAAGCGGCAATCACCGCCTCCGGGTCTTCTATTTGATTATGAATCACGGAAATCGTACAGACCGTCTTATTTGCAGCCAGAACCACTCCGTTTGCATCCAGAATCTTTCCCCGTGCGGCTTTAATATCCCGTTCCCGTTCATGCAGATCTTCCGCCTTTTTTCCGTAGTATTCGGAACAAAATATCATAAGATAGACAAGCCGTCCCATCAAAACCAACATGGCAAACAGGATTCCCACAAATATGTACATGGATTTCTTCCTGTTAAAAGTTTTATATCGAAACATTGGCAAAGCCCCAAAATATAACCTCTCTATTATCTTATTACTGTTTTTCCAAGGTTATGCTTGCCGTCTGTCCCGGGGTTATTCCTCAAATACGTCCGACGGTGCCTCTTCTGCCGGTTGTTCCCCATCGCCGCCGCCACCGCCGTCTTCGTCAGGTTCCGGCTTCAGCTCTTCATCCGGATAAAAATTCAGATAGGGAAGGATTTCTTCTAAAATTTCTTTTGTCACGCCCTGCGCATAATTGCTGTGCGCCTGTTCTTTTACATTCGGAGTATCGATCACTACATAAATGACAAGCTGCGGATCTTCCTGAGGCAAATATCCGATAAAAGAAACGAGATATTCCTTTTTATCCCTCGGCATTTTCTGCGCAGTCCCCGTTTTTCCGCCCATAGAATACCCGTTGACTTTTGCTTCTGTGCCCGTCCCTTCCGATACGGTTCTATACATATATGTTTTGATCAGCTCCGACGTTTCTTTGGAAACCGTCTCTTTCAACAATACGGGTTTAATCGTTTCCACCGTATTGCCCTTTGCATCCAAAATTTTCTTTACTACATGCGGCTGATAATACTCTCCTCCGTTAACCAGAGAAGAAAAAGCCGCCGCCACCTGGATCATCGTACAGTTAAAATTCTGCCCGAACGAATTCGTTGCAAGATCAAGCGCCGACATTCTCTCCGGCGTATACAAAAGTCCTGCTTCCTCTCCCGGCAGGTCAATTCCTGTTTTCCTGCCAAATCCGAAGATCTCCTGATACGCGCTGAAATTATCTTTTCCGATCACATACGACATCTGCATCAGAGCGTCGTTACACGAATCCATCAGAGATTTCTCCACCGTTTCCATCCCGTGTCCCGCACGGCTGACGCAATGTACGTCAACATCTCCGGCAAAAGTCTCTTTTCCGTCGCAGAGATACGTTTCGTTTCCGCTGAGCAGATCCTTTTCCATTCCGCACGCTACAGTGAGTGGTTTTACAGTCGAACCCGGTTCAAAAACGCTTGTTACGCAGAAATTTTCCCAAAGCCTGTTTAACAGGTTCATTTTCTCTTTGTCGCTTAACCCCTCCAGCTCTTCGGGCGTAAAATAATCCTCGATCTCTCTTGGCTGATTTAAATCAAATCCCGGGGAATCCGCCATCGCATATATTTCTCCGGTCTGCGGATTCATCACGATAGCGGCAGCGTTTTGATAGCCGTCTCCGGTAATATAGCCGTTCGTATGTTCCTGATTAAATTTTTCCAGTTTTTCTTCCACAACTCTCTGGATATGCATATCGATCGTAGATACGATCGTACTTCCGTCTCTTGCCGGTTTTACCGTTTTTTCAAAATTATTGTCTGCATTCAGATATCCGTACTCCCTGCCATTTAATCCGTTTAACGTGCTGTCATAATATTTTTCAAGGCCAAGCGTGCCTACGTTTCCTCCGGATACAAAGCCGATCAAAGACGCCGCCAGAGAATGATATGGATAGCTGCGGACATATTCTTTTTCAAACCACAGCGCATCTTTACAGATATTCGGATATTTTTTCGTATCTTCGGTCATTTCTACATACGGCTGTATCGTTTCATAGGGAAGTTTTTTCAGCAGCACAACGTACTGTCCTTTCGGGTTTTCATCCATTTCCCTCTGCAGCTGTTCTTCCTTGATTTCGGGAAAACAGGATACGATCGCAGCAATGGTTGCTTTGATCACTTTATTCTTCTGCTGTTTTAAAACTTTACAGTCAAATATCACATTATACACGTCTACGCTGGTTGCAAGGACCGTTCCTTTTGAATCCACGATATCTCCGCGCTGATACGGGATGCTGCGGCTGTCGTATACCTGCTGTGCCAGTACGATTTTTTCATACCTGCCGCCGCTGGTATATTCAATATACATCAGCCGTCCGATCAGCGCCGTTAAAATGCCGGTGATGAAAAGAAACATGATAATCAGTTTCTTCTGCATCCTCTTTAAGAATTTTTTCAGAGTCCTTCGTTTTCTGCGCACGGTCATCCCTCTGTTCTTTCCCTATTTCTCCGGAATCTCCGAATACTGGTCCATAAAATCGCTGTCTTCTATACTGTAGTAGAAGATCTGCCCCGGCGACGCATATTTCATCCCCAGCGCCAAAGCCTGTTCTTTTACCGCATCCAGATCCGTCGATAAATCGATTCTCTTTTTTGCCGCGTCATTTTCCGCTTTTAAATTTATAATCTGACTCTCCAGTTTTGATATGGTCTTTGTTCTGTTTACGATATCCGACTGCAGCTTGATATAAGCAACGCATACGCCGCTGATCAAAAGAACTGCCATCGCACAGAAAAACACCGTTCCGAGATTCATGCTCATGGCGCGTTCCTGATTTCGTTTTGCTGCCCGGCGGTGTCGTCTCCTGATCTGATCCTGTTCTTTTTGCAGCTGGCGCTGTCTTCTCTCTTCCGGCTCCCCCTCCAGACGGCGGACTGTATTGCCGTCTACGTAATAATTTGTTTTCAATCCGCTGTTTCTATTATAATGAGCCGATCTTTTCTGCATTCTGAGTCTCTCCTTTTTACTGCTCTTTCATTTCCTTTCAAACACCCGAAGCTTTGCGCTTTTGGCTCTTTTGTTTCCTGCCAGTTCTTCTTGTGACGGCAAAACGGGCTTTCGGGTAACGCATCGTCCCCTCGGCTCCTTACCGCAGACGCAAACCGGAAATTCCCGCGGACAGGTACATGGATGTTCCTCTTTTCTAAAATGGCCCTTTACGATACGATCCTCTAAAGAATGGAACGTAATGATGCACAGCCTGCCGCCCGGATGCAGTAAATCCGTGACATCCGAAAGAAACTCCTCCAATACATCCAGCTCATGATTTAATTCAATACGAATCGCCTGAAACGTACGCTTCGCCGGATGGCCTCCTAAGGCCTGCATTTTCATCGGAATTGCGCCCCGGATGATTTCCGTCAGTTCTCCCGCCGTCTGTATACGTTTTTTCTGGCGTGCTCTTACTATATGTTTCGCTATGTTTTTTGCAAAGCGGTCTTCTCCATACTCGCGGATCATGCGAAACAGATCCGCTTCACAATACGTATTTACAATATCTTCTGCTGTAAGTTCTCCCCTCTGGTCCATACGCATGTCCAAAGGCGCGTGTTCTTCCCTGTAGGTAAATCCTCTTTCCGGTACGTCCAGCTGGTACGAGGATACGCCTAGATCCAGTAAAATCCCGTCCGCTTTATCTATCCCGAATTCTTTCAGTACCTCTCTCATACGGCAATAATTGCTGCGGACCAGCGTCACTTGATCCTGATACGCCAAAAGTCTCTCTTTCGCCGCCAAAAGGGCGTCTGCATCCTGGTCGATTCCAATGAGCCTGCCGCCGCCGGTCAATCGTTTTACGATTTCACCCGCATGCCCCGCTCCGCCCAGGGTTCCGTCTACATATACTCCGTCCGGCTTTATATTCAGATATTCAATTACCTCATCCAGCAGCACGGATGTATGACGAAATTCCATAATTTACCCCTCTGTCTAAATGCTAAGTCCCAACTCTGCCATATGTTCTGCAATTTCATCCATATCGTCATAAGTATTGGCATCCTGCCAGCGCTGCCTGCTCCAGATTTCAATTCTGGACAACACGCCCACCAATACAACCTCTTTCTGTAAATCTGCAAATTCCCGCAGTATCTGCGGAAGCAGGATCCTTCCCTGCTTGTCCACTTCACAGCTTGCGGCTCCCGCAAAAAAGAAACGGGAAAATTTTCTTGCATCTTTTGTCGTCAGCGGAATATTGCGGAATTTTTCTTCGATATTCGTCCATTCTTCATTCGGGTACACAAAAAGACATCCATCCAGTCCTTTCGTTACTACAAACTCGCTGCCTAACGATTCCCGGAATCTGGATGGGACAATCAATCTGCCCTTGGCGTCAATTGTATGGTTGTATTCTCCCATGAACATAACGAACACCTTCTTTAGAAACGATTCAGGGAGCTTAATCCACTTTGAACCATTTCCTTCCACTTTCCTCCACCATGTAACCTATTCTATCTTACTTGGTATAAAAAAGCAATGAAAAGAATAAAAAAAATGTTACCGGTCATTTTCATGGCCAATAACATTTTCTTTCTTTTTCTTTAATCTGTTTGATATACTGCCGGAATCTCTAATTCTATGTATTCTTCAATTAATCGATCCAGCTTATGATTTGCCCTGATAAACGCTTCGTCATTTATTCCATGCTCAATCATTGCGTTTACCAGGCTTCTCTGACGTTCAATAGCCTCCTGCAATTTTATCATCTCTCTCATCATCATCGTTCACCATACTATCCTTAAAAGACATTTTTCTCACAACTATCCCTGTACTGTACTACATTTTTACATAATCTAATTCTAATAGACATTTTACCCTGATATGCCACAAAAATCAAATATTATCCATTGCCAATTTCTTGCATAATTCGACAGAAACAGCCGCTTTTCCCCACAAAAAAAGCGATTTTTGTCTCCTTTTTCCGACTGCGTGATTTTCTGTACGGCACGCGCACGGATGCGCCGTTTTAATATCTCCTGCCTTTTCATGGATTTCCCACAAAATCCGACAAAATTTTGCGGGAAATCCCATCCGCAGTCCGGCAAAATAACAAATCTCGCGTATTTTTTTCCGACAGCGTTTTTTATTTACTCGTTAAAGTAAATTTCTGCTACTTACAGCAAAATGTCATACATTCCGTATCATGGCATTTACATGCCGTACTTCCGCCGATTCCGATATGGTCTGCGGCACATTTACAGTCCTCGTTGTGTACGCAGTTACATGCTTTACAGTCTACGTCAATCGTACGGCTCGGCTGCTGCGTCCGGTTCCTTGCCGTATCTCCTTTTCTTTCCCGAAAGCTTGCACAGCAGGTTCCCCCTGCATGATCCGCTTCCCTTCCGTCTACCATAATGTCTCCCTTGCAGCAGTATTTGTCTTCGTTGTAATAACAGTTTGTTGCCGAACATTCTAATTTTGTCATTGTATCCGCTCCTTTCCTGCGTTTGATTCCGCTCCTTTCGGATGCTTGAAAACATTAAAAACCCGGTCAGAAATAAATCTGACCGGGTTTAGTATTTGACGTTTGAAAAAAAATATTCTTTGATTATTTTTCCACCGAAACTTCTTCTTTTCGAATTTCTTTCGTATCGATTTCCCGCTTGAGCGCCGTAATAAAATCAGCCAGAGACTTACTTCCCTCGTCTCCCGCAAAGCGGCTCCTGACGGAAACCGTGCCCTCTTCTTCTTCCTTCTGTCCCACAACCAGCATATACGGAAGCTTATCCAGCCTCGCTTCACGGATTTTAAATCCGATTTTTTCGGAACGATTGTCTGCCGTTGCGTCGATTCCGTTTTTTGCCAGTTCTTTGCGGACGGATTCGGCGTATGCTTCATATTTTTCCGAAATCGGAAGTACACGCACCTGCTCCGGGCACAGCCAGGTCGGAAACTTACCGGCATACTTTTCGATCAGCCATGCAAGCGTCCGTTCATAACAGCCCAGAGAGGTCCGGTGAATAATGCAGGGACGCACTTTGTCTCCGTTGGCGTCGATATAGTACATGTCAAACTGTTCCGCAAGCAGTGCATCCCACTGGACCGTAATCATGGTATCGTCTTTGCCGTATACGTTGCGGGCATTGATATCTACCTTCGGTCCATAAAATGCGGCTTCTCCCACATCTTCCACAAATGTAATATCCAGCTCGTTTAACACGTTCCGCATATGCTGCTGCGTCTCTTCCCAGACCGCTGGTTCACCGATATATTTTTCCCGGTTGTCCGGATCCCATTTGGATAAATGGTATGTCACATCCTCTTCCACGCCGAGCGTCTGCAGACAATGTTTTGCAAGCGCCAAACAGCCTTTAAACTCTTCGACCATCTGATCCGGACGAACGATCAGATGTCCTTCTGAAATCGTAAACTGGCGCACACGTGTCAGCCCGTGCATTTCGCCGGAATCTTCGCTCCGAAACAGCGTAGAAGTCTCGCCCATTCGATACGGCAGATCGCGGTACGAATGCTGTTCGTTTTTATAAACATAATACTGGAACGGACAGGTCATCGGGCGAAGCGCAAACACTTCTTTTTCCGTTTCTTCATCGCCCAGGACAAACATTCCTTCTTTATAATGATCCCAGTGTCCGGAAATTTTATACAGGTCGGATTTTGCCATCAAAGGCGTTCTGGTACGCACATAGCCCCACTCTTTCTCTTCCAGGTCCTCGATCCACCGCTGGAGTTTCATGATCATTTTCGTTCCTTTCGGCGTAAAAAGCGGCAGTCCCTGTCCGATCACGTCTACCGTGGTAAATAATCCCATTTCACGTCCCAGCCGGTTATGGTCTCTGCGTTTGGCGTCTTCTAATTTTTCCAGATGTTCTTTTAATTCGTCTTTTTTTTGGAACGCCGTTCCGTAAATTCGCTGCAGGCGCGCCCGATTGGAATCTCCCCGCCAATATGCCATGGATGAAGAAATTAATTTGTATGCCTTGATGCCTTTCGTACTCATCAGATGCGGTCCTGCGCACAGATCCACAAACCCACCCTGGTCATAAAATGATATGACCGCATCCTCCGGCAGTTCTTCGATCAGCTCCACTTTAAACGGCTCGTCTTTTTCTTGCATAAACCGAATCGCTTCTTCTTTCGGAAGCGTAAATCTTGTGATCTCATGTCCCTCTTTGATTATTTTTTTCATTTCTGCTTCAATATGGTCCAGATCTTCTCTGGAAAACGGTTTTGCATCGAAGTCGTAATAGAAACCGTCCGCAATTGCCGGCCCGATCGTCACTTTTGCATCCGGAAACAGCCGTTTCACCGCTTCCGCTAAAATATGCGCCGTCGTATGACGGATGACTTTTAATCCCTCCGGATCGTTTGCCGTAATAATATTTAAATCCGCATCCTCTGTTACTTTCGTCCGCAGATCTACGATTTTCCCGTTTAACTCGCCGGCGCACGCCGCCCTGGCAAGACCATCGCTAATATCTTTTGCAATCTCATACACAGATTTTTCTTCGCCGTACTCTTTGACCGAGCCGTCTTTTAATGTAATTTTCATATGAATGTTTCCTCCTTTTTCATCAAACGCATCCGCGCATAAAAAAATCCCCGACACAAATTCATGTATCAGGGACGATAAATTACCGTGGTTCCACCCAGTTTCCATTTCCCGCGCAGGGAAATGCTCATTGGACGATAACGGGGTCACCGGACCGGATTAGGGCCGCTTCGAGGTGGTCTTGGGCCGCTTCCTGTAAAGATGCTCTCAGCACGATTCTAAACGTTTCCGTTTTAGAAAAGGCATCTCTCTCTGCTGCATTCCGGCGGCTTACTCTTCTCGTCTGCGCGTTGCTTTTTTTATTTTTCTTAATCATATGACACTTTTGCGCATATGTAAAGAGTTTTTTTCGTTTCTGTCTTTTTATCTTCCGCAGCAATGCTTGTACTTTTTGCCGCTGCCGCAGGGACACGGTTCGTTTCGTCCCACTTTTTTACCAACAATTACCGTACCGGATTTCTTCTGCTCCAGATAGAGCGCTTTTTTGGTATCCGGATCGAAGATCTCGTCCCACATCGGCAGTTCATACAGCCAGTCTGCCTTGGCGTCTACCATATTTTTATATAATTTCTCTTTGTCAAACGCAAGGCTTACCCTGGTATCTTCTTCCATCGTCTCAATCGGGTTTGGCGTAATCAGGCTGTCGTTGATTCCATCCAGAAAACCCGTCATATCCAGGATGCTGATCTCGTATTTTTCGGCAAGCTCTTTTACGGTTCCTTCTACTTTTTCATCCGGATTTACCAGCAGTTTTTCATATACGCTTTTTTCTACAAGAAAATACCTCTGCCAGAATCTCTGCAGTTCCTGTTTATTTGTCTTTTCATTATAGGCAATTTTCTGCCAGCTCTCTAATAATGCCATATGTTTGCTCCTTCTTTGTAAAACACAAAATGATTTTTTATTATAACAGATTTCTTTTCATCTTTCAATCATTCCCATCAAATATTTTTTTCAGATTTTTTGTATATCTTTTTTGATTTTGTATCATACTATAATTGTTCCCGAAGAGATGAATCCCCCACCCACTCTTCGGGCAACACTACCAAAGATGCAAGAATACTTATCCTCCCCTAAGAAAAGCCCCGAAATCTGCAGGCACTGCAGGTTTTGGGGCTTTTCACACCATATCCTCTCCAGCCTATATCCCAATCATTTTTCGGAAACATCTATTGTTCCAGCAGCTCTTGCAGCAGCTTTTGCACAAAAGCCGGATCTGCCTTCCCTTTCATTGCTTTCATCGTCTGTCCTACCAAAAATCCGATGGCTTTTACTTTCCCGTTCTTATAGTCCTGTACGGATTTCGGGTGTTCCGACACCACCTGTAAAGCCATATGCAGCAGCGCATCCTCATCGTGCACGGTTTTTAACCCGTTCTCTTCTACATAGGAAACCGGATCGATATCGGAATCAAACATATGCTCAAACACTTCTTTTGCCACCGTACTGTTGATCTCGCCCGCATCCGCCAGATCGATCAGTTTTGCCAGATGTTCCGGTGAAAATGCAAGATCCTCCGCCTCTAACCCTCTCTCCTTTAACAGCCGCATCGTCTCTCCCATCAGCCAGTTGGACACTTTTTTGGGTTTGCCGCTGATGAAAACAGCCGCTTCAAAGAAATCCGCCAGCTTTTTGGTTCCGGTTAAAATTTTTGCATCATAAAGCGGCAGCCCGAATTCGCGCTGGTAACGCGCCAGCTTTTCCGTCCGAAATTCCGGCTGGCGGCTTTTGATTTCCGCAATCTGCGCATCGCTGATATGAAGCGGCACAAGATCCGGATCCGGAAAATAGCGGTAGTCTTTTGCATCCTCCTTGGAACGCATGGGATAGGATTCTCCTTTTGCGTCATCCCACCGCCTGGTCTCCTGGATCACCGGTTTCCCGGCTTCTATCAAATCGATCTGGCGGTTTGTTTCATGTTCGACTGCCCTTGCGATGGCTTTTAGAGAATTCAAATTTTTCATCTCCGTCCGTGTGCCAAGCTCTTGTTCCCCCGCTTTGCGGACGGACAGATTGACATCGGCACGCATGGAACCTTCCTGCAGCTTACAGTCGGATGCACCGAGATACTGAATCATCAGCCGCAGTTTATCCAGATAAGCGGCCGCTTCCTGCGCAGAACGCATATCCGGTTCGGAAACGATTTCGATCAATGGCACGCCGGAACGATTAAAATCCACAACCGAACAGCCGCCCCATTCGTCGTGCACCAGTTTTCCCGCATCTTCTTCCATATGAATTTCATGGATTCCGATCTCTTTTCTGCCGCCTTCTTCCGTTTCGATTTCGATTTTCCCGCTGCGGCAGATCGGCTGATATAACTGAGATATCTGGTAATTCTGCGGGTTATCCGGATAAAAATAATTTTTCCGGTCGAATTTGCAGTCTTTTGTCACTTCACAGCCCACCGCGATCCCGACGGCAACTGCATAGTCCACGACTTGTTTATTTAACACCGGAAGGGAGCCCGGCATTCCGGTACAGACCGGACAGGTGTGCGTATTGGGCGCGCCGCCGAACGCCGTAGAGCAGCCGCAGAAAATTTTTGTCTTTGTCGCCAGTTCTACATGGACTTCCAGGCCAATCACTGTTTCATACTGCGTGCTCATCGTTTTGCCTCCTCTTCCAAAGTGATCTCCCCCAACGCTGCGGGGCTGCGCCGGTACTCCCTTGTCTGCTCAAACGCATATGCCGCGCGAAGGATCGTTTTCTCCTGAAAACAGTTTCCGATCATCTGCAGCCCAATGGGAAGACCGTTTTTTGTCATCCCGCAGGGAAGCGATATGGCGGTAAGCCCGGCAAGATTGACGGAAATCGTATAAATATCACCCAGATACATCTTCATCGGATCGTTTAAACTGCATCCCAATCCGGGCGCCGCCGCAGGCGCCGCAGGTCCTAAAATTACATCGTACCTAGAAAATGCCCTGTCAAACTCCTGTTTGATCAGCGCCTTGGTACGCAGCGCTTTCAGATAATACGCGTCGTAATATCCGGCGCTTAAGACAAACGATCCCAGCATAATCCGGCGCTTCACTTCCGTGCCGAATCCCTCGGAACGGCTTTTTTTATACATCTCATGAAGCCCTTCATAGGTTTCGGTACGGTAACCGTATTTAACCCCGTCAAACCGTGCAAGATTGGAACTCGCCTCGGCGCAGGCAATCACATAGTAAGCAGGAATGGCGTACCTGACCAGATCAAGGTCAAATTCTTCCACCCAGGCGCCCTGTTCTTCCAATGTCTTCGCCGCAGCCAAAACGGCGTCTTTTACCTCGGCATCCAGTCCGTCTCCGATATAATCCCGCGGAATCCCGATCTTCATACCCCGCACATCCCCCGTCAGGGCAGACGTAAAATCCGTCTCTGTTCGTCTGACAGACGTGGAGTCTTTTGGATCGTAAGAAGTAATGGCTTCCAAAACAAACGCACAGTCCGTAACGTCTTTTGCAATCGGTCCGATCTGGTCCAGGGAAGATCCATATGCAATCAGCCCATAGCGCGACACGGTTCCGTACGTCGGTTTGATTCCCGTTACGCCGCAGAACGCGCTTGGCTGGCGGATCGATCCGCCGGTATCGGATCCCAGCGCATACGCGCATTCTTCCGCCGCTACCACCGCACAGGAACCGCCGGAAGAACCGCCGGGTACGCAGCCTAAATCCCAGGGATTTCTGGTAACCCCAAAATACGATGTTTCCGTCGTGCTCCCCATAGCAAATTCGTCCATATTCGTTTTTCCCAATACCACGGCGCCCGCCCGCTCTAAATTTTTTACGGCTTCTGCCGTATACGACGGAACGAAATGCTCCAGCATTTTGGAACCGCAGGTCGTTCGTATGCCTTTCGTACACAGATTGTCTTTGACTGCAACCGGCACTCCGGCAAGCGGTCCCTGTAAGCTGCCGTCTGCAATGGCTTTCTGTACTTCTTCTGCGCGCGCGAAAGCACGCGCTTCCTCCACGGTGACAAAACCGTGGATCAGCGGCTCTTTTTCCCGTATGGCGCACAGCGCGTCTGTGACGGCTTCTCTAACCGACACTTCTCCCGCCTTTATTTTTCTGCCAAGTGCTGCGGCAGTGAAACGTGTAAGACTCATCGCATCTCCCTTCTATCCGATCGTTTTGGGAACGATAAACCCGGATTCATTTCTCTCAGGCGCATTCGAAAGCGCATCCTTACTGCCGTCCCCGTTTGTCACCACATCTTCCCGGAAGACATTGTTCACTGCAAAAACATGAGACATCGGCAGTATGTCGGAAGTATCCAGCTCGTTTAATTGATCGATATAATCCAGCATTTCGCACAAGTCTGTTCTGGCGCTCTCACGCTCTTCTTCTGTCAATGCAAGCTTCGCCAAAATACTCACATACTCCATTGTTTCATCTGAAATCCGCTCTGCCATAGGTATCCTCCTCTCTGTCCGTTCCGAATGTTAATATGGGCTTCCCTGTATCCGCCGTCCTAACGGCAGCCGTCTCCCGGATGCTCGTCCTCAAAATCAAAGACAAACCGTTCATACGCATTGATCACATGCGTATCCAGATACTTATCGTACCGTTTATGGTTTCTTCCGTACGACAGATGCACATGCCCATGCAGGAAAAATTTCGGCCGGTATTTCTGAATCAGTTTCAAAAATACCGAAAATCCCTGATGCGGAAGATCCCTTCCGTCATTCAGCTGAAACGCGGGCGCGTGGGTAACCAAAATGTCAAACCCGCGGTGGCGGAGCAAACGCAGATGCAGCTTTGCCACCCTCTGTTTCATCTGCCACTCCGTAAACTGGTACGGTCCCTTATTATAACGCATAGATCCGCCCAGCCCCAAAATCCGGACGCCGTTATGGACATAAATCTTATCGTCGATACAAATACAGCCGTCCGGCGGAATCTTCTGATATACCTTATCATGATTTCCATGTACATATAATACCGGCACACAAGAAAATGTCGCCAGAAAGGAAAGATAATAAGGGTCAAGATCCCCGCACGAAATAATCAGGTCAATGCCTTCCAGTTTACTCTTATCAAAATATTCCCAAAGATATTTGGATTCCTCATCTCCGATTGCCAGTATCCTCATCAGTACGCTGCACTCCCGCTTTCCTTTTTCTTCACTCCCTGCTGCTTGATTACCGGCGTCGCCTGTTCCTTTAACTCTTCCTTCGCAGGAATCGTGCCGATTACGTTTTCCGCCAGCCAGTCCATTGTCATAATTTCTTCCGGTGAAAGGCTGCCCTCCGGATCGCTTACTACAACTCCCGTCTGAGAATATAAGATACCGGAAAACGGATTAAACAACTCTGAACTGATCGTGCCCTTTAACAGATCGACCATGCGTTTCGTTCCGATGGGCAGATATTTGGAACAGATCACATCAACGACGCCTTCCGACATCCCCCACCAATAGTTGATCGCTTTGGTAGCGGAAGGATTATCATCGTATTTCCACGTTCCCTCAAGAATTGCCCATATCATCTCTTCATAGAATTTTCCCCAGTGCCACAACGGCATCGCAAGATTCCTCGGACGCCCTTCTTCCATATGGTAGATGCCGAAAAACCGTGACGCTTCCTCCGGAATCACCATATCCCTGCCGGATACGCAGGCAGATCCGTTTTCTTTGATCTTTTCTGCAATATCGGCTTCTTTTTTGGTCGACCATTCCAAATAGACTTTGGCACGGGGATTGATCATTTTTGCCCCCAATGCAAATGCATTGATATTGGCGATCGAACCGTAAATCGGATAGTCGGCAATATACGTCAGACGGTTGTTTTCCGCCATTGCGCCGGCAATCGCTCCCATCAAAAACTTTACCTCATGCATTCTGGAGTAATACGTCCGGATATAACGATGCGATGTATTTAAAGAACAATTTACAATCTGGACCTTCGGGTTGGCAATTGCCGCTTTTACGCTTGCCTGAACAAACGGAGGCGTCGTTGTAAAAATCAAGCTGCAACCCTCATCGATCGCATCTTTCAGCAACGAATCAATATTCTCCTGCGTACCGTTTTCATAACAGACCGTATGCACTTCTTCCGGCAGTCTTTGATCCAGATGCAGCCTTCCCAGCTCATGCGCATATGTCCAGGCAGAAGTGCCCGGCGTTTTCTCATAGATAAATGCAATTTTTAATTTTCTGGTTCCCAGGTGCAGTAAATTCAACAGAGGTTTCTTCTTCTGATTCGGCTTCATCTTCAGATCAATCTCCTGCTCCTGCTCCAGCAGCTTAAATTCTTCCCAGCTTTTTGCGATTAATTCCTTGAGTTCATTTGTCGTTTTTTCGCCTGCTTCCTCATATCCATACAAAGAAATAAACGAAAGAAACGCATCCCCCGGCGTAATCTTTAACTTCTTTCCCCCGTTTGCCTGATATTCCGCGCAAAACCTCGTGTAAACGGAACTGAATTTTAACAGATCTTCTTTTTCCCACGCTTCTTTCGGTTCTTTTCCGACCGCCTCCTGCAGTTTCTCAAAACTGCCGGTTTGAGAAAACCAGATATAATTGATCGGCGCAGCCTGATAAAAATCCAGAAATTCATAATAGATCTTATTTTCTTTTTCTTCCGTGCGCTTTGGTATAATACGGATCACGTTGCCCGGAATGGAAACCGCCCCAAAATACTTCATCACGCTGACCCGTTTGTTTCCCTCTTCCACATAAAATTTATTCATATATTCATAAGCCTTGATCGGATCGCGGATGCCTTCCTCCACATGGCTTGTGCTAAGCTCCGCCCATTTAACGGCAAATTCTGTTGTCTCCCGCAGAATCGGCATAAAATTTCCGGAAAAAGAACTGCTCCTTCCAACGGTTTTTGTTCCTGCAATTTGTTCAATCGGAATCTGAACGAGGCCGATCGACTCTTCCGAATAGGAACCTTTCTCCGGCATAATATCGTCTAACACCATCAGCGTCGGCTTCTCACCTCTTAACATCCGCGTCTGGTAATCTTTTTTTCCAAGTTTAAACGCTTTTGCATAATCCTCTTTTCCCATAATCTCCTCCATTCTTTGTACTTTTTAACGTATGTGAAAATGGCTGCATTTATTATAACCGATGTTGCCCTGCAAGCACAAGTGGGTGCGTTCTCATCCATTTGAAATTATCCTGCTGCCAGATATTCCATAAAAAGTAACCGGATTAAAATTTTCTGCACAAAGAAAACCGCCGGAGGCAGCCGGCGGTTCTATCGTCATTCGTGTTATGTTATCCTTTGGACCGGATCGTAGAAAACAAATCCATCATTCCGTCATACAGCAGCGGAACGGAAGGCTTTGCAGATTCTGTATCCGGCAGCAAAGACTGTTCGCCCCGCACGCCTTCTGTCAGAAAACTATGCAGGCGCACGCTGCTTTCGTATTGCTGCCTGATATACTCCTGCTGTGCGGCTTTTTCCCTGCTCTGTTCTCTTTTCTGAGCCAAAACCGCCTGCTCTTTGAGGTATTTTTTCATCCGCTTATGCCGCATACTCCACCAGGACTCTTCGTCATCCTTTTTTGTTTTCTTAGTGTCCGTCTTGGTAAATCCCTCTCCATGATGCTCTTCAATCGACGCCCCAAAATGTTCCGTGATGAACATGCCGGTGTTTCCTCCCCATCCGTAAAACGGATTTCTCACCGACCGGTCTTCTACAAAATACCCAAGAATCCAGGCTTCGTAATCCGGGTCCTGTTTCATCTGTTCCCAGCCCGCATCGGTTATGGAAATCATCGTCTGATCATTGACTCTGCTGGGGTCGCACGGAATCGTATCCAAAAGCGCATAAAAATACCGCTTATATTCCTCCATCGTCATATCTTCCGTAGATACGTCCTGCACGCCGTTTTTGCGCCGGATGGCCTCTCCGGCTTTCACCTGTTTTTCTACATGGGCAGCGTCTTCGGGATGTTTCGTTTTATATTCTTCCACCGGGCTCTTTGCCTTTTCTCTGTACTTTTTCACAAATTCACCGGTTGTGCCCGGCTCTACTTTCTCCTGGCCGCCGGATGTTTCCTCTTTTTTCGTTTTGCCGGCTGCCGAAGCTCCGTACATGTTCGATAAATAAGCTGCGCTGACTGCTCCCATAATACTCATAAAAATCCCTCCGTTTTTGAATCGAACGACTCATTTCATTCTAAGAGATATTTCGTCATGTATCCCGGATCACAACAGCAAAATGCTACAAACCGCTTCTTTTCTGCTACAAACAGACGCATAGAAAACTTATCCCGGCAGGTCCCCGGCTGCGCTGCCGACAAAACGGTTCTGCCCGCAGGACAATTACTCTTACATCCCATACTTCTTTAGATCCACCCTGCCGTCTTTTACCTCTATCCCGTCTGCCTTCAGCAATTTCGCCTGTGCCCCTGCTCCGCCGAATGCAAATTCTCCCGACAGTTCTCCTTTTGCATTTACTACCCGGTAACAGGGGATCCCGTCGGGATCCGGATTTTTATGCAGTGCATTACCGACCGCCCTCGCCATTTTTTTATCTCCGGCAAGCTCTGCAATCTGACCGTAGGTTGCCACTTTTCCCCTTGGGATTTTCTGAACCGCCTCATAAATCCGTTTTGACGGGCTGGCAGTCACAAGGTCATAGCTTTCCGCAATCATCCGCTTAATTTCATGGTCCGGAACCGTACCGTCCAAAATAATCGTATTCCAGTGGTCTTTATTCTGATGCCATCCCGGAATCACCGAATCATAGGCATTCCGCCAAAAATCTCTCCACTCGGCGTCTACTTTTACATTTAAATTAATACATCCGTTTCTCTCATATGTCCACAAAAACGCTTTTTTGCTCCCCTGTACCCGGACAAGCTGCCAGTTATCATCGTGAAACGGAGCTTCCTGGTAAGCGCCCGGAAATGACAATCCGTACGCAATCGCTTCTTCTCTTGTCTTCAATGCGGTTCTCCCTCTTTTCTCATCGTTTCATATTCGTATCTCTTTTTTATCATACCAGAATCATAAACTTTTACAAGCGCTGCCGCTGCTGCAGATTCCAGTGTTTTAAAATAAAACCGACGCGGCAGCAGCCGAGAGTCCTTCCACACTAAAAAAGAAGCCGCTGCAATGCTACGGCTTCTTTTCTCTTACTCTTCTACTTTTTTGAAATACATCTGATACGCCTGATAATCTCCCATCTTAGAAGGAAGCGGAAGTCCGACTTCCATCAGGGCGTCCGACGCATATACGTTTCCGCTCGACTCCTCTTTGTACATGCATCCCGCTGCAAGCCCTTTCAATCTGACGTAATTGACGGTCATATTCCCGTGCACATGCAGCACGACCGCATTCGCAAGCGCCTCTTTTTGATCTTCCGAAACAAACGCCCATGCGCCGATCTCCTGTACGGACGGATCGCTTAAGCGGTAGTATAGTCCGTTCTGAATCAAATTTTCATACCGCCGATACGTTCTCATCTGCTCCTTAAGTTCCTGTTTTTCTTCTTCGGAAAGCTGTTTGGGATCCAGCTCATAGCCAAACGTCCCTGCCATCGCAATCACGCCGCGGGTATGAAAGGGGGTAATTCGTCCCGTCTGGTGATTGGGCACGGCAGATACGTGAGACCCGACAGAAGAGACCGGATATCCGAAAGAAGTTCCATATTGAATCTTTACCCGGTCCAGGGCATCCGTATTATCGCTGCACCAAATCTGCGGAGAATAATAGAGCATTCCCGCATCAAACCTGCCGCCGCCGCCGCTGCATCCCTCTAAGAGAACGTTTGGATACCGCTGTACCAAGCGTTCCAGGAAATCATAAAGTCCCAGCACATAGTCATAATATACTCTTCCCTGATCTTTCGTTCCCTGAGAAAAACAATCGGATAAGCTGCGGTTCATGTCAAATTTTATATATTCGATATTGCCCTGGTCTAACACCTGGCACAATTTCGTAAAAACGTAATCTACGACTTCTTTTCTGGAAAAATCAAGTACAAGCTGGTTTCTCGCCCGTACGGGACCGCGTCCCGGTATGGCAAGCGCCCAGTCCGGATGTTCCCGAAACAGATTGCTGTCTTCGTTTACCGATTCCGGTTCAATCCAGATACCGAATTTTAAACCAAGCCGATTAATTTTTTCAATTAGAGAACCGAGCGGTTCTCCGAGTTTCTCCTCATTTACATACCAGTCGCCCAGTCCGCTGTTATCGTCGTCCCGCTTGCCAAACCAGCCGTCATCCAGCACAAGCATATCGATGCCAAGCTCGGCAGCATCCGCTGCAAGCTGGTAAATCGTTTCACCGTTAAAATGAAAATACGACGCTTCCCAGCTGTTTAAAAGAATCGGACGTGATCCCGTTTGAAACCTGCCCCGGCAAAGATGTTTCCGGAAGCAGGCGTGCAGATTCTGCGAGAGCTTACCGATCCCTTCTTTGCTGTAACTTAAGACAACTTCCGGAACAAAAAACGTCTCCCCCGCTTCCAGCGGATAGGAAAACAGCTCGTCGGAAAGCCCAAGCTGCATACGGGTCTGATTATACTGATCTTTCTCCACTTCGCCTTTAAAGCTTCCGCTGTATACAAACGACATGGCATAGCAGCTTCCCGTATCCTCCGTTGCTTCCCGCTCCGTCAGGATCATCATCGGGTTATACTGATGGCTCGACGTTCCTCTGCGGCTTTCAATCACCTGTGCGCCATGAGCCACCGGGCGTCTCTGGACATTGCGTTCCATCGCATGACGGCCGTAAAAACAGATCAGATCGTATGCTCCGCTCACGAAATCCAAACATGCCGCCTGCGCTTTTTTCAGATAAATTTTCTCCATACCGCCGTTTACAATGCGTGCGCTCCGTGTAATGATATTCAAATCGGAAAGCACGCCGTAAAGCAGCGTAATCCTCATATTGGTAACCGGATCTTCCAAATCGATTTCCAGTGTGTCGGCCTCCTCATTGCCGGCATACACCGCCGGAAGATGCGGTAATTCATATTTTCCTTTTAAAATGCGGTGGTCCCGATAACGAAAATCACATCCGTAGGAACCGTCTGCATTTTTAATCACGACCGCCGGGCTTCTGTAGTCTCCCGTCCCCTGACACGGCAATTCCTGGGGAAGGACGTCCATCGAATACGTACGGTCATTTCCGACGTCAAACGGGTTTCCGGAAAATCCACGATCCGCAAACTGCAGCAGATAATCCATATTCCCCTCTGTTTTTCTTCCGTAATACAAATGCAGTAAAAATCCGTATGCATCTACCTTCATCTGATAGGTTGCATCTTTTGTGTGCAACGTAAAAATTTTGTCTTGTTCTGTAAAAATAATACTCATTCTGTCCCTCCTGATATGCCCCGGACGCGCCGCCGCTTTACGGCGCGTCCAAAGCCACTTTTACTTTGCACCCAAACGCTTATTTCACCGCACCGTTTACCACACCGTTTAAGATCTGCTTCTGACAGACGATGTAGAAAATCAGAATCGGAAGCAATGCAAGCAGATAAGATGCAAATGCAAGATTGTAGTTTGTGCCAAACTGTGTCTGGAATGTCATCTGTGCAAGCGGCAGCGTGTTCATTCCGCTTCCCGACATAATAACAAGGGGCGTCATTACGTCATTCCATACGCTAAGCGCCGTAATGACCGCAACCGTTGCGTGCATCGGTTTCATAATCGGGAAAATAACTTTCCAAAATGTCCGAAACGTCGTTGCTCCGTCAATCCTTGCCGCTTCTTCCAGCGCCACCGGAATGTTGACCAGATAGCCGGAATACAGCATCAGATTCATCGGCATATAAAATACCACATAACAGAGGATGACGCCGACAACATTTGCAATGCCGAGCTTCGCCGTCTGTTTTACCAGAGGCATCATCAGGATCGCAAACGGTACGAACATACCGCTGACCACATACATATAAACCAGATTGTATTTTTTGTTTCTCGCTTTATTTCGTCCTACCGCATAGCCGATCATAGAATGCAGGACTACGGAAAGCACAACCGTAACCGCCGTAATCATAAGACTGTTAAATAACGACCGCCAGAAATCCGTCACGCGCATAGCCTCTTTAAAGTTTTCCAGGCTCCAGTGCCTGGGAAGTGAAAGGATTCCCGCAACGCTGTTTGTCATTTCCGTCGGCTGCTTAAACGCAATCACAATCGTCATATACAGCGGAAATACGATCGTAATCAGCCCGATCAGCAAAAGAACAGTCACCGGCCAATTGAATTTCTCTTTTACTTTGATTTCCTCTTTCATTATAACTGCTCCTCCTTTCTACCTGTGATTGTAAGCTGGGTCACAGAGAATACTACAATGATGATAAAGAACAGAACCGCATTGGCGCTCTGAAAACCGAATTGCCCACCCGACATACCGTTGTTATAGATCAAGTAGGAAATGGATTCCGTACTCTGTGCCGGACCGCCCTTTGTCAACGCCATGATCTGATCGAATACCATCAGAAAATTCTTTACGCAGAGTACCATGTTGATGCTGAAAAACGGTACGATCAGCGGAAACGTCAGATGACGGAACTGCGCCCACCCGGTTGCTCCGTCGATGGAACCCGCTTCGTAAACATCTTCCGGAACGGTCTGAAGACCGGATATGTAGATAATCGTGTTCATCGCAATCGCCTGCCATGCGCAGACGATCATAATGCCGACCCATGCCCATTTCGTACTGGCAAGGATACTTGTTCCCTCGCCGCCCATCATATCAATGACTGCCGGAACGATATAGGTAAAGAAATAGTTGAAAATATAACCTACAACCAATGCGCCCAGAATATTCGGTACAAAATACATGCCGCGCAGCGCGCTTTTAAATTTGATCTTGCTGTTTAATCCGATCGCAAGGATCAGACTGATCACATTTACCACAACCGTCGTCACAAGGGCAAGTTTGATCGTAAACCAGTAGGAATTGCCGACGCGTCCGTCCGTAAACAGATCGGCGTAATTGCGAAGGCCTACCCAGTCATAGGAGCCGTATCCTTTGAAATTCGTAAAGCTGTAAATAAAGCCCTGAATCAGCGGCAGCGTATTAAATGCAAAAAACAGAATCAGAATCGGTATTGTCATCAGGGCAAACGTCCGCTCTCTGTTATTCATTTTTTTCATAATCCTTCTCCTCCCCTTCTATTTATTTTCTGCGTTATACTCTTCTACTTTGCGGATGATGTCCCGGTTATATCTCAGCCAGTCTTTATCAAATTTGTTCAGAAAAGCATCTACATCCTGCTCGATCAGAAACGTCTGGATCTGTGCGTCCACCGCCATCTCGGAAGGATAGTAGTGATCCTGATAGTCCGTCATGTTTCCGGAAGCAATGTATTCTTTCATTCCGTCCAGATTCGGCGCCAGATTAAATTCCCCGTTCTTGCACGGTACCGCGTTCTGATCGTCCAGATATGCCTGGATATTTTCATCTTCCATCAGAAAGCGAATGACTTCGTAAGCAGCCTCTTTGTTTTCGCAGTCCTCGGTAACGGCAAACATCAAATCCACGCCGGAGTTTAAGGTATTTCCGTCTGCGCTGTCGCTTCCCGGTGTTACGAAAGAATCAATATCCATGTCCGGATTTACCGATTTAATCTGCGGAACCGCGTAACTTCCGATCGCAAACATCGCGGATTCCCCGTTTGCAAATGCCGTACAAGCGTCGTTGTATCCGTAAGCAAACGGTCCTTCTTCTCCGTACTGTACAAGCTGCAGCATTTTCTCTGCCGTTTCCTTGTATTCTTTAGAAAATTCTGTTTTTCCAGCATTGACCTGCTGGCAGACATCCGCCGGAGCCAGATCGACTGCCAGAGAGTTCCATGGCGCAAGACAGGTCCAGACGTCTTTAAATCCAAAGTAAAACGGTAATATTCCTTCCGACTGAATCGTATCGCAGAGCGTCATCAGTTCCTCCCACGTTGTCGGAATTTTCCATCCATGTTCTTTGAACATTTCCCGGTTATAGAGGATTCCGGCTGCATTTGCCACATAGGGCACGCCGTATGTACCTTCCGTCGGAACAAACTCCAGGCCTTCTAAAATATCCACATAACCCTGGTTGACTTCTGAGAGCCCGTCAAAATCCGACACATCTGCTAAAATATCAGAATCGATAAAATACGAGTAGTTGATATCGCCTCCGATTCCGAGAATATCCGGATAATCTTCCCGGACAAACCTGGTCTTTAAGATTGTCATTGTATCGTTTGGTGAATCGATTTTTAAGTGGATGTCATCGTGCGTGCTGTTGAACTTTTCTTCCAGCTTTTTGAAAACCTCCACTGCTTCCGGTTTGTACTGTACCAGCTCGATCTCGGTTTTACCGCCGTTATCCTGGTTACCGCAGCCGGCCAAAACCCCCGCCGCAAGTACAGCACATGAGAGAATAGCAAAACCTTTTTTCCTCATCCCTTTTTCTCCTTTCATTGTTATTGTGCAGTTTTATGCACATAGAGGGATACCCGCTGGGTGTTTCATCATTATTATTGTGCAATCTTTTCGCACATAGAGGGATACCCGCTGGGTATTTCCTTATTTTGGATAATTCATCTTATCCATTTCTTACTGTAAACATTCTAACATTCCAAAATGCGTCCATGAATAGCATGTTTTTTTCACTTTTATGCCAAAATGCCGCTTTTTTACAATATATAAAAAATATGCTGGCATTTTGGTATATTTACGGCTATACTATTGTAGTCTGTCTAAAATAAGTTTAAAAAAACATCCAGGAGAGTAATACGATGAAAGATCTGCTGTTTTCCGTTTTCCCAAATGAAAATTTTGTTGACTTAGGCCTGTACCAGTTCGGATGGGAACGGTGTGCGCCTTCCCATTCGTTCGGTCCCGCTGCCAGAACCCATTTTCTGTTTCATTACGTCATCTCCGGTACAGGTACTTTATATGCGGACGACTCTTCCGGTGTAACGCAGACGTACCAGATCAAAAGCGGACAGGGCTTTATGATCTTTCCGAATCAGATCACAACTTACATCGCGGACAAAAATCTCCCTTGGGAATATACCTGGCTGGAATTTGACGGACTGCGTGTAAAAGAAGCCGTTGAAATTTCCGGATTTTCTTTAAACGCCCCGGTCTATCACGCTCATTCCCGCGTTCTGCGCGAAACTATGATGAATGAAATGCTCTACATTGCCGAACATGGCGATCTCTCCCCGTTTCATCTGATCGGGCATCTCTACCTCTTTCTTGACGCAATGACCAATTCGGTTTCATCTATTAAATTGAAAAAAGCCGGCAGGCTGCGTGATTTTTACGTACGGGAAGCTTTAACTTTTATGGAACAGAATTTCCATAACGATATTTCCGTAGAAGATATTGCAGACAACTGCGGCTTAAACCGCAGTTATTTTGGGAAAATATTTAAGGAGTCCACCGGGCGGACTCCTCAGGAATTTTTATTAAACTACCGTATGACTAAAGCAACCGAACTTTTGAAACTGACAAAGCTTGCCGTCGGCGACATCAGCAATGCGGTCGGTTATGATAACCCGCTCCATTTCTCAAGAGCGTTTAAAAACATTTTCGGTATTTCACCAAGGGAATGGAGAAATCAGAACAGAATGCAGGTTCCTTAATAAAGTTTCATAAAAACGAGTAACCTATATAATTTAAACGGCTATCCAAATATTCTGGATAGCCGTTGATTTTACTCCATATCATCCGATCGAAACGGAACGTCTGTCTCTCCGAAACACAAGATCAGATGCATTCTCTTTATACTCTTGATAAGTATTCTCCGGTTCTCGTGTCAATTTTGATCACATCTTCCTGATCCACAAATAACGGAACATATACGGTAGCGCCGGTCTCTACGACAGCAGGCTTCGTAGCTCCGGTAGCCGTATCGCCTTTAAATCCGGGTTCTGTCTCTGTAATCTGCAATTCCACAAACAAAGGCGGCTCTACTGCAAATACGCTTCCTTTATGGGAACAAACCTTCACCATCTCATTTTCTTTTACGAATTTCAATGCATCGCCGATATCGTTTTTACTGAGCGCGATCTGGTCGTATGTCTCCACATCCATAAAATAGAACAGATCTCCGTCCGCATACAGATACTGGTAATCTTTCCTCTCAATATGAGCCGTCTCACATTTCTCGGTAGGACGGAACGTCTTTTCCACAACGCCGCCGCTCTTGATATTTTTTAACTTTGTCCTGACAAAAGCCGCGCCCTTCCCTGGCTTTACGTGCTGAAATTCGACGATCTGGTAAATGTTCCCCTCTATTTCAATCGTAATACCGTTCCTAAAATCACCTGCTGAAATCATAAATTTTCCTCCTTAATACGTTTGAACCTTAATCACTTGTACAATTTTATAATAAAAGAACCTCTTTTTCAACCTTTTTTTCCCTAATCTTCAAAATTTATACAAGCTGCCTCATTTATTATCTGGCAAGCGACTGCGCCATTCTGTGATACGTATGCCGGATCCCACGGATCGCAATGCTGTACGCCATAATATTTTCCGGAAGCGCCATGCCGACATATCCGGAATCCCCGATATGATGGATATCCGTTCCGGTCATTTTACATTCGATCGCGATTCTTTTGACCGTATCGGTATCGGCTCCCTCCTGGGAAGTTCCGATCGCCGTTATCGTCAGCTTGCCCAGGCTGTGCGCATAGCTCACCAGGCTGCGGATATATTCCGTTGTAATTCCCGGTACGGTTCCGGGCGCCGGCATCAAGATCACATCCGCTCCCGCTTCGGCAAACTGCCGGATATCTTCCCTGGTGATAATATGTTCTCCGCCTTCCCCGATCACGCCTGCCGCATGCATTTTTCCGGCCGCCAGTACGATCTTATCCCCAATCTCATTTGAAATCGCCCGCAGGGAAGAAGTGATCGCTTCATTGCTGACGCCGTTGCCCGGATTTCCGGTCAAAACAATCATATCCACGCCCATACGCTGTGCCAAAACGGCGTTTTCCACCGTTGCATAACGTCCGGCGCTCATCGCCCACATCGTCTGGGCATTTTCCGATGCCGCAGCATCATCTACCGGTTCTAAGTTAATCCCTACCAGACGTCCCGTCAGGCGCTTGACCTCCCGGACCGTCTCTGCCTTCTCCACCTTTGGAAGCGCCATGATTTTGGGTTCCTGAACGTCAAACATATTTAATAAAATCAAATCCGCACCCATGGATGCTGCAAATTCTGCATTCGTCACATCTGTCAGCAGCGGAACCGTAATTCCGATCGTCTCGCTCGCAAGCATTCTGCCCTCATTGCCGGCAATCGCCGAAATCAGCTCGTCTTTGGTCAGTCCGGTCATCTCTTGCGGCGTCATATTTAAAATTCGTTTTGCCATAATGGTTCCATCCTTTGCTCTGTTTTTTTTAAGTCTGCCCGTTATTTGCTATTTTAACCCTTCCGCTTCCTCGATTTCCGAAATCATGGCAATCCTCTCTTCATGGCGTCCTCCCAAAAAATCGGCTGTCAGATAGGCTTTTACCATATCTTTTGCCAGTTCAGATCCTACGATTCGTGCGCCAAACGCAAGAATATTGGCATTGTTGTGCTCTTTGACGAGCCTTGCAGTCGTCGCATCGGAACATACGGCCGCGCGGATCCCTTTTACTTTGTTTGCTGCAATGGAAATCCCAACGCCTGTCCCGCAAATTAAAATACCGCAGTCCGCCCTTCCCTCTGCCACTGCCCTTGCCACATGTTCACCGTATTTCGGATAATGGCAGGATTCCTTGGTATCCGTCCCGTAATTTTCCGCTTCATGTCCAAGTTCCGTTACATATTCCATAATTTCACGTTTCAATTCGACCGCCGCATGGTCGTTTCCGATTGCTATTTTCATGTTTATCCTCCGCTTTTCTTCTCCCATCTCATTTTTGGTTTTATAGCTGCCGCGTTCCGCTCCTTATTTCGCAGCTATCCTGTGGATTACACCTTTCTTCTCAGATAAAAAAACAATACGATTTTTTCCAAATACCGTTTGAGTACGATCTGAATCTCTTCTTTCGGATTGATCGGCTTGACCAAATAAGACGTAATTCCCGCCCGGTTGGCTCCTGTGATATCCGTAAAAATCTGATCTCCGATAAATAATGTATTACTGCAGCCTGTCTGCATCCATTCCATCGCCTTTTGGTAACTTTTGACGCCCGGCTTTCCCGCTTTATAGATATAACGGCTCCCTACCCGATCTGCAAACGGTTTCACCCTCGGCTCTTTGTTGTTGGAAAGCAGCACGCTGTCAAACCCCAACTGCCTTAACCGTGCAAACAAACGGACAGCTTTCTCGTCCGCAGGAGCGCCGTGCGGCACTAACGTATTGTCAATATCAAAGATCAATCCACGAAATCCTTCCTGATATAATCGCCCGAAATCAATCTGATCGACAGAATCCAGATATTTATCCGGGTAGAGAATGTGTTTCATACAGACTCCTTCCATACCGCGCCTTATGTATCCAGTATTTTCTTTAATTCGTTCATAAACGTATTGATATCTTTAAATTCCCGGTAAACGGAAGCAAATCTCACATAAGCCACCGCTTCTAAATCTTTTAGCTTGTCCATGACGATTTCACCGATGACAGAACTGGAAATCTCTTTTTCCTCCCGGTTAAAAATTTCCGTTTCGATATCATCCACCAGGCAATTAATCTGGTCAACGGAAATCGGGCGTTTGTGACAGGCACGCAAAATTCCCGCTTCGATTTTGGACCGGTCGTACTGCTCCCTGTTGTTGTCTTTTTTAATTACAATCAATGGAATGGTTTCCACTTTTTCATAAGTAGTAAAACGTTTTCCGCAATCATCGCACAGCCGTCTCCGGCGAATGGAGTTGTTATCCTCTGCCGGACGCGAATCGATGACCCGCGTATTGTCGCTGCTGCAATATGGACACTTCATATCATTTCCCCCTATAACTTCCTTCTGCAGTCTTCTTCCTTGATTTCTACCAGAATAATATCCGGTCCGATCCGAACGATACATTTCCAGGGTATGCAAAACTCAAATTCATGTCCGAACATCCCAAACAGCTTACAGGGACCGGGCACGATCAGAGCCTGAATGCATCCCGTCTTTTCATCAAATTCCAGATCTATGACATTTCCGAGACATTTACAATTGCAGACATTGATTACTTCTTTCTCCTGAAGCTCACACAAACGCATCGGCAAGACCTTTTTCTGTTCTTCTTTTTAATCTATTCAATAGAATTTTGTCCTATTCTCTTTTCCGGACCTCTATACGTTAAACCGAAACAGCATCACGTCCCCGTCCTTCACCACGTATTCTTTTCCTTCCAAACCTACGATTCCCTTTTCCTTTGCCGCAGAAAGGCTTCCGCAATCCAGCAGGTCCTGATAATTGACGACTTCGGCACGGATAAATCCACGCTCGAAATCCGTATGAATTTTTCCGGCTGCCTGAGGCGCTTTTGTCCCTTTGACGATTGTCCATGCACGCGTCTCGTCCTCACCTGCCGTTAAATAACTGATCAGGCCAAGCAAGCTGTAGCTCGCCGTAATCAGCTTCTCAAGTCCGGACTCTTTCAGTCCGAGTTCTTCCAGAAACATCGCTTTTTCATCCTCGTCCAGCTCTGCGATTTCCTGCTCGATCTGGGCACAGATCACGAATACCTCGCTGTGCTCCGTATCTGCCTGTGTCCTGACCTCCTGCACAAACGAATTGCCCGCGCCGTCATCCGTAAGATCGTCCTCCGTTACATTTGCGGCATAAATGACCGGCTTTGCAGTCAGAAGATTATAAGAAGAAAACCATGCCTGCTCTTCTTCGTCATCGGAAAGGGCAAAGTTCTTGGCCATATGCCCTTCCTCTAAATGTGCCTTCACCTGCTCTAACAGCGCCAATTCTTTTGCCAGCGTTTTATCGTTTC